>NZ_JBEYTP010000001.1:191693-229053 GCF_040643125.1 Micromonospora sp. NPDC047465 | reverse complement strand
GCGCGGGGGGCCCCGCGGCGGGGGGCGGGGGGGGCCCGCGCCGGCCCGTGTCGGGGGGGGGCCGGCCGCGGCCCCCCCCCCCCGGCCCCCCCCCCCCCCCGCCCCCACCCCGCCCCGAAGACGACGGTGCCGGCCCCGTCGAGCGGAGCCGGCACCGGTCGTGCGGGGGAACTACGCCGCGCGGTACGCGTTCCAGGCGGTCAGCATGCGGCTGGCCTGCCCGGCGGTGAACTGGTGCATGCAGGAGTCGTAGGTGTAGTCCATGAAGTTGGTGATCGGGTCGACGCCCGGGGCGGTGCAGGTGTCCCGGCCGGTCGGGCACTGGAACGCCGGGGATGCCTCGGGCGCGGTGTCGCTGACGCTGTCACCCGAGCCGGAGCAGCCGCCCTGGAAGGTGTGGTAGAGGTTCAGCCAGTGGCCGACCTCGTGGGTGCCGGTGTCGCCCTGGTTGTAGTTGGTGGCCGTGCCGCCCGGCAGCGACTCGCTCAGCACGACGACGCCGTCCATGCTGCTCAGCTTCCGGGTCGGGAAGGTCGCCCAGCCGAGCAGGTCGTTGCTCAGCTCGCCCAGGTAGACGTTGAGGGTGTTCTTGCCGCCCTCGCGCAGCGAGGTCTTCATCGACCGCTCCGCCGAAGAGCCCTGCACGATCGGGTACCACGAGGGGTTCGTCACCCGGTTGATCTTCTGCAGCTGGAAGCTGAACGCGGTGGCCGCGCCGCCGGTCGCCCCGCTGTAGGACTGGTTCAGCACGTTGATCTGCGAGGTGATCATCGAGTCCGGGATGTTGCCGCCGGCCCGGGTGCCGTCCCGCTGGATCACGTGCACCACGACCGGGACGGTGACGGTGGCCGTGATGGAGGCGCCGGCGCCGGTGCGGAACCGGGCGCGCTCGCGCAGGGCGGCGGCCAGGTCGGCCTCGCGCTCGCGGGTCTCCGCCAGGGTCAGCTCGTTCGGCTCGTGCTTGGCCGCGCCGCCCGCCTTGAGGCGGGAGTCCGAGTGGACGTCGGCCGGCTCGACGCAGACCTCGCTCGGGGCGGCGGAGAAGGCCGACGCGGCCGGTACGACGCCCACGGCGGCGGTGCTGAGCAGCAGCGCGAGGGTCGTCGACGCGACGCCGGCCGTACGCCGGGTCAGCAGGTTGGGACGGAGTCCCATGGGCCCACCTCTTTCTGGCCGGCGCGACAGGGGGTATGTCACGCCGTGGCTGAGAACGTTGGGCAGACGTTACAACCGATCGACGGATTTGAGAACGGCCATATGTTGCGGAGGTGAAACTTTTTCCTGGCCGGCGCCGATCCGTGATCGACAATTGGCGATGAAACGGCGATTCTCGGTAGCAACTCGCGCTGCCCGACGGCGCGGTGGCGTCGATCTTGGGTGTGCCGGTCCGCCGGCCGGTGTGAGCCACGGCACAGACAGATCATGGCCACCGTGGCGGGGCCAGCTCCCGGGCGCTGGCCGCGAGTCACCCGGTTCGCGGGGCGACACGGTGTGGCGTCGGAGGGGGTGCCTGGGTGCACCGGCGTGACGTCTCAGGTACAGTGGTGCCGCCTGCGGGTGTAGTTCAATGGCAGAACATCAGCTTCCCAAGCTGACAGTGCGGGTTCGATTCCCGTCACCCGCTCCAACGCACGAAAGCCCTGGTCAGGACGAGAGTCCCAACCAGGGCTTTCGCGTTGTCAGGAGAGCTGAAACAGGCCGTGGGCCATTAGCGGGCCATTAGCTCGCCTCGGCGGCCGGCGCGCCACCCTCCGGAGCCTGCCTCGGCTTGCGCTTGCTCGGCTTGCGCCGGGCCGCCTTCACCGCCTTGTCGATCGCATCGGCGATCCCTTGGTCGGCCTCCCGGTTGGCGTGCTGATAAATCAGCGCGGCCCGTGGGCTGTCGTGGCCCATCCGGGCCATGATGTCCCGCAGGCTCGCACCCGGCGCCCGCGACGCGAGCGTGTTGCCGGTGTGCCGCAGGTCGTGGAAGTGCAGTCCGGACGCGCCCACGGCGGCCACCGCCTCGGACCACTTGACCAGCTTGTTGAAGTTGCCGCGCCAGAGGTTCCGGCCGCTCTCGCCGGTGAACACGAACGCCTCGGATGCCTCGCCTACGTAGTTGACCATGTGCTGTTTCAGCACAGGTAGTGCGGCCTTCGGCAGCGCGACGGTCCGCACGCCCGCCCGCGACTTCGGCGGGCCGAGAATCAGACCGGTGCCCCGGTGCTCCACGAACGCTTGACGCACCCGTACCGTGCCGGCCGTCAGGTCGATGTCACACCGTTGCAGGGCCACCACCTCGCCCCACCGCAGACACCCGAACGTCGTAACCAGGATCAACGCCCGGAACCGTTCCGGCATCCGCTCGGCCAACGCGAAGATCTGCGGGACGGAAAGGACCGGCCGCTCTGCGGGCTTTTCCTGGTCCGCGCCCACAACGCGGCACGGGTTCACCCTGATCAACTCGTCCTCTTTCACGGCGGTCATCAGGATCGCGCGCAGCAGCCGGTACGCCTTCGCCGCCATGGTCAGCGACACGCCCTCGGCCAGCAAGCCCGTTCGCCACTCGCGGACCATGGGCGTGTCGAGCCGGTTGAGCGGCACACCGCCGAGGTAAGGCGTGATGTGCTTGCCGAGGGTCCACCGGTAGAGATGCACGGTGCGGGGCCGCAAGTTCGGACGTTCGGTGATCCACCGTTCCGCATAGTCCTGCAACCGAATCTTTCCCCTGTCGGGGTCGATCCACTCGCCTCGGGCCATCTGCGCCTCGATCAAGGACAGGGCACGCTCGGCCTCGGCCTTGCGGGCGAACGTCTGCGGCGCGGAACGGATCTTGCCGTCCGGGCCGGGGTAGCGAGCCTGGTAACGGCCCGACTCCCGCTTGCGGATGCTCCCGAATCTGCGGTGTCCGTCTTTGTTCGCCATGATCAGGCAACGCTCCTTAGTCCACGCCATACGGTCTCGGCAGTCATGGGCTCGACTCGGCTCGCCTGTACGAATGCGGCCAGGTCAGCAGGGTCGAATCGGATGGAGCGGCCGAGGCGGTGGAATGCGATGCGCCGCTCGGCGACCGCTCGGCGGAGGTAACGCACGCTCATCTTGATCCGCTCGGCGGCCTCTTCGATGGTCAGAAGCTCTGTGGGCAGTGCAGGCTCTGACGCGCGCTTGCCGGTGACTCGCTTAGCCATTGATGCCCTCCTTCGGGATGGCGTCGAGGTAGATGCGCTGGAACGGGCGGATTCGCATCGTGAGGGCCTTCCGGTCGGCGCTGGTCACTTCTGGAGGATCGGAGAGGTATCGCCGCATAACGGCATAGAGCGGCCCGCTGAGAGCCACGGAGACGCAAGATCTCGGGTGGGTTGAGGTAAGGCATTGGGCCGTTCCGTCTGTGTGGCTCTCAGTGGGCCGTTTCGGGGGCGTCGGTGGTCGGGGGCGGGCCGGGAGGGTCGGGGGGCGGTGACACGGTGACAGTTGGGCGTTCGGTCGGGTGTTTGTGCTGTTCAGCAATGGTTTCTGGCTGTCACCGAGGGGTGGTGACAGGTGGTGACAGCGGTGACAGTCGGCGGGGACTGTCACCGCTGTCACCGCCCTGTCACCGGGGGGTGGTGACAGGGGTTCAGGTGGTCTGAGCTGCGGAAACGCTGCTGTCGGGGGCGGTTGTCACCGTGTCACCGCTGTTACCGCCCCCGGCGGTGAGGTCGGCGGCTCGGGGGTGGACCTCGTAGCCGCCGGTGTCGGTGGTGCGGATCCAGCCATGGGCGGTGAGCACGTCCAGGACGGCGGTTACGTCGGCGGCGCGGGGTAGCTGTCGGTGACAACGACGGTGCAGCTCGCGGCGGGTGAAGGTGGTCATGCCCTTGGCCGTGACCACGCCGAGGACGCGGCGGGCGGTTTCGGTGGTGGCGTCGGCGCTGATGGTGGCGACGGCGGCCCGGTAGTGGGCGGCGAAGAAGTCGGCCAGGCGTACGGCGTCGGCCATGCGGTCGGCGTCGATGGGGCGTCGCCAGGCGTCGGTGGGGTGGTGGGCGACGTGCAGCAGCCCGGCCAGGCGCAGTGTCGCGCCGGAGAGCTTGTTGCCCCACTCGCGCATGTCGTGCAGGCTGCCGCCGGGCCGTAGCTCGGCCTCTACTTGCTCGGCGGCGGCGCGACGTACCTTGCCGGCATCTTCGGTCAGGACAACCACGGCGGGGTCGGTCCATTCGGCGAAGGTGGCGGCCAGGTCGTGCACGCGGTGGGTGTAGCCGGCGGTGACCTGTTCGGGCACCGGGGGTGTGTCGACGGGCCGGTAGCCGGCCATCGACGCCGGGAGTGCGAACAGGAACCGGGCGGGTAGTCCTCGGCCGGCGAGGCCGGCGTTGCCGCCGAACTGGCGCAGCACGACCGGTTGCGCCATGACGCACACCGTGAGTGCCGGCTTGTCGACGCTGGCACCTTCGCGGGTGGTGCGTTCGTTGCTCATCGGTTGCCCGGCGTGGCCTTTGAGGTAGGGGTCGAGGTTGGGGGCACCGGAGTAGCGGCCGGCGAGGGTGTCGAAGATGCCGCCCTCATCGCTGATGATTGCCATGCGTCCGCCGTTGGTGGCCATCAGGTTGATGAGGGCTTCGGGGGTGGCGTCGTCCACTATGAGTTTCGGCAGGCCGGGCACGGTGATGGCCTCGGCGGCGATGGCGGCGGCCACCGCGTCGGCCGCCGCGTCGTCGCGCTTGCCGGGGTCGGTGGCCTTCGCGGCTTGGGCCTTGGCCTGTTCGGCTTGCCGTTCGGCGATGTCGCGCAGCGCGGCGGCCTCGGCGATGCGGGGCCGCATCGCGTCGGCGAGGGTCGATTGCGCCGCGAACAGGGGCGCGGTCATGGCCCGGTGAACCGGGCTCTTGCGCTCACCCGGGCCGGCGATGACGGCGGCGAACACGTTTACCGGCTCACGCCACCCGGGCACCGGCTCGACCTCCAGCCGCCCGCCCGCGCAGGCGGACAGCACGGCGACGGCAAGAGTGCCGGCCATGGCAGGGTCGGTGGCGGTGAACCGGGCAACCCCGGCCGCCATGTCGCCCAGCCAGCGGGGGAACACGTCGAGCGGGAACGGCGGGATCGCCGTGGCCGCGCCGGTCAGGGGCACTGGAACATCCCACAGCGGGCCGACGCCCGGTGGCGCGTCGGTGGCTTCCGAATCGTCGGTGGCGACAAGGTGCAGGCGGGCGAGCGTCATGCGGCACGTCCTTCCGTGAGTGGTGCGGTGGGGCGGGGGTTGGTGACAACCGGGGTTGTCGGTGTGCGCGCCAGCTCGGTCAGCACGGCCATCTGTTCGGGCATCCCGCGCGTGCCATCAAGGGGCCGGCGGGCGTGCGGCCACACCGCCGACACCGGGTCGGCGTAGTCGCGGCCAGCGAGCACGGTCACGGTGCCGGCCACGTCGATGCCCATGCGGCGTGCCTGCGCCCGCAGCGTCGAGGCGGTGACCGCGCCGGGTTGGCCCATGCGCAGCTCGTACGGCTCGATCACGGTGTCCGGGGTGAGGAGCCCGTAGCGGGCGGACAGGATGACCAGCCGCCCGCCGAGCCGGTCAGCCGCGCGGCGGCACGCGCGGTGGTAGCTGCCGGTGTACATCCGCCCGGCCGGTGCGGGCCGGTCGAGCTTCGCCACGCCGCACGGCACGATCACCACCGCGTCGTCACGGCCCATCACGCTGCGACGCATCCGGGCGTTCACGGGGTCGGCGTATGCCTTGCTGGCGGCTTGCCGGGTGGTGCCCAGCGCCCGGCCGACGTCGGCGTACGACCAGCCGTCAATGAGTACCAGGTCGACCGCGAGCCACTCGCGGGCTTCCCGGCACGCGGCTTCCAGCGCGGCCAGCGCGGCGAGGGCATCCGAGGGCGTTTGGGCAGCAGTCAGCGCGGCGGCGTGGTCGGCGACGTGAGCGGTTGCCGCGTGGAGCTGGGGCGCGCGGTGACAACTGCGGTTGTCGCCGGGCCGGGTCACGCCGCTACCCCTTCGGCTCGGAATCCGCCACGGATGGCGGCGCGGATGTCTCGGTCGGTCTGTTCCGCTTTTCGGCCGGCGTCGGTGAGGGCGGCTATGGCGTCGTCGTAGCTGATGGCGTCGGCGGCGACCATGCGGGCGACGCCCCGGGCTACGCCGTAGAGGGTGGGGCGGCGGGTGCCCTCGGGGGCCGTGGTGATCCGGTCGAGCAGTACGGCGAGAAGCCGATCGGGGTGGGAGATGCCCCCCGCCTCACGCAGCCGGGTCGGGCCGGTCACGGCCGGGGCGGGTGGTGCCGGCGGCGGCGTACAGGCCGTCAGCAGGGCGGGGGGCATCTCCTTCACGGGCTGGCCGGGTATCCACCGGTAGGGGCGGCTGGTGCGCGGGTGTACCGATGGGGGAAGCACGACGTAGCCGCCGTCGGCTTTCACGTCGATCCCGGGGCCGAGTCCCTGGCCGGGCTTGCCCTGACTGCACGGCACGTGCCGTCCGGGGTGCCGGTAGTACAGGTGCAGCCCGCCCGACCCGGTACGCACTCGCGCGGTGCACGGGGTGAGGCCATCGGCGATGAGCAGGGCGAGGGTGTCTGCGCCGCCATGGCCAGGGTCGATGTCGACCACGACCAGGCCGGACGCCGTGCCGGTGCGCAGGGCGAGTTGCCCGCGCGGCACGGCGTCCACGATCGCCGCGACCCGGTTCGGGTCGGTGGTGGCGGCGTAGAACCCGTGGCAGGTCAGACAGTCGCAGGCGTCTCGGTTGTGGCCGGGGTCCTCTTCGGCCTTTGGGCATGCGCGGCAGTTGGCGACAGGTCGTTTGCTGGGGCCGAGCATGAACACCGGCCACCCGTGCGCGGCGTAGGCCAGGGCAGCGGCGAGCAGGTCAGGCACCGGGCTTCTCCTTTCGTGTGGTCCGGCGGGTGCGGGCGGCGTCGAGGTCGATCAGCGGCGCACCCTGGGCGGGCCGTGGGGCGTGCCTGCGGGGCGCGGGCGCGGTGGTGACGGCCAGACGCAGATAGGCGCGGTAGCGGCCGGCGTCCACGCCGACCAGCGCGTGCCAGTCGCTGACGTAGGACACGTAGGCGGCGGCGGTCAGTGCCTGGATAGCGGCGTTGAGTTCGGCCGGGGTGCCGGTCAACCAGATCTCCATCAGCCAGCCCTCCGGGGTGCGGGCCGGGCGGCGACGGCGGCGCGGGTGACGGTCTGCCGCAGGTCGCCGAGCAGCCCCACCAACTGGCGGCGGGCGGCCACCTCGCCGGGGGCGAGGGCGACCCTGACGCGCACCTCGGCGTGATCGCGGCCGGCGGCGGTGCGGACGCGCACCAGGACGGCGCGGGCGTGGCCGGCCACGTCGACCACGATTTCGTCGGATCGGTGCTCGCCGAGGCCGCAGCGGTGGCCTCGGGCGCACCAGTCGGTGTGACCGTCGCGGCTGGTGCGGCGGTTCATCGCTTGCCTGCCTGGTACTCGTCCTTGATGTGGTTGATGGCGTGCCGGCCGACGCGCAGCCGCAGCCCGGTGCCGGCGCAGCGTCGGCACTCCCGCCCAGCACGGGCGAGCGGGGACCGCTTGCGGCCGGTGCCGTGGCAGGTGCGGCAGCGACCGAACGGCGCGGCCACACACACGGCGAGGTAACCGAGCGTGAGCAGTGCGAGGGTGAGGCAGGGGGTGGTGGCTAGCAGGGTGCGGGGGGTCATGACAGCCTCCAGGGCCGGTTTTAGGGCGTGTTCGGGGGAGGCCGCTAGGTTCCTAGCGTCCTGATCAGGGTTCGGATGGCGTCCTAGGGGCGGTCCTAGGTCTAGGAGCCCTCTGGTCCTAGACCTAGGACTAATCCGTGGTTAGCTCGCGTCCCGCTTTCGGTTACGCTCCGCGATGGCAGCGATGATGGCGGCGCGTTCGAAACCGCCCCGGTTGGCGCCCTTGCCGGTGTCGGGGTCGGTGCCCCACGTCTGGCCGACCTTCACGCCGAACGGCTTGAGCGCGACGGTGACTCGCTCGGCGTCCCACCCGTCGTAGACCTCGGGCCGCAGCTCGGCCAGCCGTGCGGCGACGGTGCGGCACCACACCTTGGCTTCGTTGGCGGGTACCACGGCGGCGATGTCGTCCAGGAGGTGGAACGACAGCGCCGGGGCGGTGGCGGGTTGCTCGCCCAGGGCGTGGCCGGTGATCCGCCCGGCGGCCTCGCGGGCGGCGCGGGCGCGGGCGGCGATCCGCTCGGCCATCGGCCCGTCGATGTTGACGGTGGTGGTGATCCGGGCGTCGGCTCCCTCACCGACGAAGTAGCCGGTGCCCTTGTCGGTCCAGGCGAACATGGTCGCCCGGATGCCCTGCTTGTACTGCGAGGTGCCCAGCACCATGTCGTTCTCGGTCTGGCCCATGACCTTGAGGCAGAACCGGGTGGACGCGTTCGCCGAGATTCCGGTGGGCAGGCTCTTAGCGTCGGGCCGCTGGGTGGCGAACACGGGAATGATCCCGAGGGCCGGCCCACGCTTCACGAGGTCAGTGCTGATGGCCTCAAGCTCCTTGCCGTACTCGGGGTGCTCGAACCACTTCTGGCACTCGTCCACCCCGATAACCAGCGGGTGCAAGCCAAGGGACTTCTTCGACGCCAGCTCGGGCGTGACCTTGTTCTCCGGGCACAGGTCCCGAGGGAGGTCGCGGATCACCTTGGCGCGGCGGCGCAGCTCCTCGCGCAGCTCCCGCATGCCGGCCACGGCGTACTCGATGTCCTCGTCTTCCTCACCGGCGCGGTAGCGGTGGGCGACCTGCTCCAACGCCGACAGGTCGCCGGTGCCCTTGAGGTCGTAGGCGTGGATCTCCGCACGCGGGTCCAGCGCGGCGATCAGCAGCACTTCCCGCAGCGTGAACGTCTTGCCCATGCGCGGGATGGAGCCGATGACCATCGCCATGAACATCAGGGTCAGCTCGACCCACCGGCCGCGCGGGTCGGTGCCGAACGGCTGCGGCCGGAACAGGTCCACGGTGCCGCCCTTGAGCAGCGGCCACACGGGCTTGCGGGCCTTGGACATGTCCTGATCGCCCACCCACAGCACGAGCCGTCCGGGGTGCACCTCGGGCTGCCCCTCGGGCCACACACACCCGAGCGGGCGGCTGAGGCCGGCGGCGAGCTTCTCCCGCTTCTCGATGACCTCGGTGGCGGTGACGCCGTTGGGCAGTTCTACATCGGCGCGCCAGCCGGGGCCGTCGCGGGTGATCGGGGCGGGGAACCAGTCCTTGCCCCGGTCGCCCTTGGCGATGGCCTGGTTGATGCCGGTGATGCCGAGGTTGCCCAGCGCCCGCACCACCACATCCGACGTGAGCTTCTGGACCTTCGGCACCATCACGGCGGTGTCGAGCAGCGGCTTGTCCGCCGGGCGACCCAAAGCGCCGAGGGCCGCCAGGAGCGCGGCGAGGGTGGCGTACCGCGCGCCGGGCGGGGCCAGGGCGTAAGCGATACCCAGCGCCGGGAGCACGCCGAGCACCACGGCGGCGGTGACAAACCCACGCCACCGCACGCGCTGGTCACGCAGCTTCGACGCCTTGAGGTACATCTCGGCGTCGCCCTTGTCGGCCATGAGCTGCCGGACGTGCTCGCCCTGGAGGTCGAACAGCCACCGCCCCCACCCGGTCAGCAGCCGGGCCGCGCCGCGCGGCGCGCGCCACGCGAGCTTGCCGGCGTACTTCGGGGCGCGGGTCAGGTGGTACGCCCCGGCGTGGAACAGGTGCCCGATCGTCCAGCGGGCCGCGTCGCGCAGCTCGGCGCGCGAGCGCAGCCACGCCGGCACGATCGGCCGACGCTTCGCACCCTGCAACCCCGCCATGGTGAACCGCGGGGACCGCTGCGCCTCGGGCGAGTCGACCAGCCGCCCGGGGGCGTCGGCCAGGTCGCCGCCGTCATCCGGGCCGGCAGGTGCCTGCCGGCGGGACCGAGCGGCGTCCAGGTCCACCACCTCGGCGTCGCGGTCGGTGGAGTTGTGCAGGTCGCGCTCTGCGGCCTGCCAGTCGAAACGGTCGTCATCTCGGGGGGACGTCATGATGGGTGTTCCTCCATCTGATCCGTGAGGGTCGGGGGATGAGGGCCGGCGGCACGGCACAGGTTGGGAAGCCGGGGGCCGTGCCGCCGGGCGGGGCTAGGCGGCGTGCGGGACCGGTCGTGAGCCGTTGATGACGGCGGCGACGCGGTAGGCGCGGGTCTTGTCCCCGCGACCGCGCATCACCCGCCGATAGATCGCGTAGCCGCTCGGGTCGGGGTCCAGCGCGCCGGTGGTGATGGCGTGGTGCACGGCGTCCAGAAGCTTCCGGTCGTCGGCGGAAAGCTCGACCATCGCCGGGGCGGTGTCGGGGTGTTCGTGCAGGTTGATGCCGTCCGGACGCCCACCGCCGGGCGGGTCGGTGAGGGCGGCGATCGCGGCGGCGAAGTGGTCCTGAATCAGGGTGATGACGCTCGCAGCGGCGAACGCCAGCAGCGGCACCAGCAGGTGCAGCACGATCGACGCAACCTGCTCGGGCAGTCCGCCGGGGAAGCGGTGCGTCAGCTCGGGGGCGACGTTCATCGCGGTCGTTGCGGCCAGGAGGCCGTATTCGACGCGCTTGACGATCGGTTCGGTGACCTGCCGCATGACCGCCGACAGGTGACCCCGGGCGATCAGCAGACCAACCAGCAGAATCGAGAACGCCGGGTCGACCAGCCACGCGACCACCCACATCGGCGACCACGGTTCGGCGTGGCCGGCGGCGAACCGCTGAACGTTGACCATCGTGAACAGCAGCGCGAACACCAGCGCCGACCACGCCATAGCCGACCACCGCGCCCGCTGGCGCATCAGCCGCACCGCCTGAACATCCGGGTCCAGCAGCAGCCGGCGCAGGTGCCGGGCCTCAGCGGCGCGGGCGGTCCACCGCTGAACCCGCTTCGTCTCTCCGGCCCGCACCGCCTCCCGGGCGGACTGAGCGGCGGCGTCGCGGCGCGCCCGGCGCCGCTCGGCCCGGCCCGTACGTGCCGGCGGCGCGGTCGGCTCGACGGCGGCCGGCGCGGTGTCGCGCGCCGCCGGGGCGTCGTCGCCCGCGTCGAGGGGGGCGGGCAGCGTCCCGGCGGGCACCAGCAGGTCACCGTGCCGGGTGAAATCGATCGTGGTCATCAGGCCACCGCCAAGGCGGCGAGCTGCTCGGCGGTCTGCGCGTCGAGGTGTGCGCCGCCGTGGGTGTACTCGATGGCGTGGGCGTAGATCTCCCAGCCGTGCCACGTCGGGTACGCGTTCATCGCCCGGTACGGGCGGCCGTCGTTGTCGGTACCAGCGTGCTCGGCGCTCAGCAGGTCCGGGCTGTTCAGCCCGGCCAGGTCCAGCCAAGAACGCAGCTCGGCGATGCTGTCGAAGTTGATGTCCAGTGAGATGCCGTCACCCCGGGTGCGAATGTCGGTCGGGTTGGACAGCAGCAGCAGTTCGGCCATCACGGCGCGTCGGTTCTTGCGGATGCTCACATGGGCTCCTTGGTCAGGTGGGAACAGGTCAGGCACTCGCCGAGCGAGCGCGGGATGTAGTAGGGCCGGACCGTGCCGCAGGTCGGGCAGGTCCGGCGGGCGGTCAGCGCCTTGCCGATGGCGGCGCGTTGGGCGGGGGTGGCGGTGCGCTTCGGTCGGGCCAGGTCGACCCGGTACAGGTAGGCGGCGCGGGTACCGCCGACGCCGCGCCAGAGCACCTGAGCGGCGACCGGCTGACCACCGGGCCGTAGGCCGGCGGCGCGCAGTTGGCGGCGGGTGGCGTAGCCGGGCGGGGCACCTCGCCACCAGTAGGTGGGGATGCCGTACCGCGCCCCGTCCGGGTCATGGAATGCGGCGCGGATGCGTGACATCAGGCCACGCGGCGCGGGCCGGTGGTGCGGTCGGCCAGCTCGGCGGCGGCGCGGGTAACGCTGGCCTCGGCCCGGCGCAGCCGCCGCCAGTCCAGGACGGTCGGGCCGCCGTGGTCCTCGGCGTAGATCAGGGTGATTTCGGCGTCGAGCACGTCCAGTTCGGCCGCGATCAGCGGCCACTCCAACTCGATCGCGGCCAAGTCGGCGGCGGTCGGCTCGGCGGTGACGGAAACGAGGTGCTTCCTCACGGGAAACCTCCGGTACAGGTCGATACAGCGGGGGAACCCTCGGGGCAGGCCGTGACGCAACCCGGCCGACGCGGCGTGTTCGGCGGCGTGGCTGGTTGTCGCGTGGAGCTGGGGCGCGCGGTGACAACTGCGGTTGTCACCGGTCCGGGTCCACGCGGCGGATCGCCACCGCCCGTCCCGAGGTCGTACAGCGCAGACGCCGCCCTTGCCCAACACCCCGCTCGCCCCGGCTCTGCACCAGGGGTCGGCCACCGCGTGACTCAAGGCGGGGGTCTACCGAGGACGGCTGTCGTCCGCGCTTTTCCGTCGCTGTGAAGTTCTCAAGACACGAGTGGCAAGCGGCGTCTCATGGGCGTACGACCACGACGTGTCGCCGTTCCCCGAGCCATCCGGCCGGCTTGTCAACCCCCCTCAACCCTGTCGTCCAGGGGGCTGGTGGCGAACAGTTGAGCACGCGTCGTCCAGGCCCGTCAACCCCCCTCAACACTGGAGTTGCCCCGGCTTACCTCGGTGGCCGGTGTTTGGGCCGGTCAAATCGCCTCCGGTAGAGTTAGGCCCCTTGACGAAGGGAGCCCGGGGTGAAGGACCCTGCATCGGTGGCAGGCGTGGCCGACGCTCACGAGCGGGCACAAGCGGCCCACGGACTGATCGACGACTATCAAGCGGCCATTGGCGAACTATCGCGGATTCGCCGCGAGGCGCTTGAGCACTTGCTTGCCGGCGGCATGACGCAATCGCAGATTGCTGAACTGCTGGAAGTTTCTAGATCGCGCGTTTCGCAGCTGCTATCCGCCGGAACGCGGCCCGAACGTGCATTCCTTGGCACAGGCCGATTGACCGTTGCAATCGGCGGCAAGCAGGAAGCAGGTCGCCACGACCCCGGAGACGTACTCTCGGCCGAGAGTTTCGCGGCTTACAACGCTCTCTCAGAATTGGCTAGGAGCGTCGGGTTAGACGCAAGCTACGAGGTAGTTCCGCCGCCCGGCTTCGTGCATCTCAACCGCCCGAATCTCATCGTTCTCACCTCACCACGCCTGCTACCGTTTGTCGGGCAGGTAATGGAAGCCGATCCACACCTCCGCTTTGCGTCGGATGATCGCGGCTGGTATCTCATGGACGGCGAGACGGAATATCGGTCACCTCGGGATGATGGCCACTCAGCAGACTACGGCTACGTCGGCCGCCTGCCGCGCCCCGACGGCAAAGGGTCGTTCCTTTATCTTGCCGGCACTCATGCACAAGGGACCCTCGGCGCTGCACAGTTTGTCGCCGACAACCTTGCCCAGCTATACAAAGAATTGAAGAATCGCCGTTTTTCAACCATCATCCGCTGCGAATACGACGCTAGCAACCCAAGGAAGGTCCTTGCTTGCGAGCGCGTGACACCAATCTACCGGCACGAAAGCTGAGCAAGCATGCGCATCCTTGCAGCGTCCGAACCATCCAAGGCAGACAAACTTAACGAGGACTGGTTTTCGGCCTCGCCGAACTTGGTCGTAGTGCTCGACGGTGCTACAGCGCGTACTGATACGGGCTGCATCCACGGCGTTTCCTGGTACGCGGCACGACTCGGCGCGTCGCTGTCTGCGCACGCTAGCGACGCTTCGATAGCGCTCCCGGCTGCACTAGCCGCAGCCATTGACAATGTCGCTAACCAGCATCGAGAGTGTGATCTAACTAGCCCCGGCACCCCATCGGCCGCAGTGGCGGTGCTCCGCCGAGCGCAAAGCCACTTTGAATATCTGGTACTCGGAGACGTAGGCATCATCCTTGCCTCCAATTCGACCGTAAACGTCATTATTGACGACCGGGTGGACAAGACTGCACAGCTTGAGCGTCGGGCAGCAGACAAATATCCTATCGGATCCGCAGAAAAGGCCGAAGCGCTTGTCCGTATGAAGCATGCCGAACTGGCTGCACGAAATACGCCAGGGGGTTTTTGGGTCGCTGCCGCCGACCCCGCAACCGTAGACCATGCCCTTATAAACAAAGTGCCAGTCAGCAGTGTTGATCGATCAGCGGTCTTAACCGATGGCGCAGCACGCCTCGTCCGGATGTTCAACGAGGCTAGCTGGAAGGACATGTTAGAGCTGCTGGAAGATCGAGGGCCGAGCGAGGTCCTACGTCGAGTGCGTCAACTCGAAGCTTCCGATCCTGTCGGATTCAAATGGCCACGCAACAAGCAGAGCGATGACGCCACCATCGTCTACCTAGCAGACCTTCAATAAAGTCCGCTGCAAGAAGCGCAATAGCCGGGGCCGGACCAAGAGGTTGCGGCTCCGACTGATGCCTGACGTGCCCAATGCGTGCCAAAGTGCTCGCAGAGCACCCAAGTGGATCAAGAGAAACACGAGGTCACGAGGCTGATCGAGACCTGCCGTAACGCCGCCCTCTGGAGGCGGGGGTGCAGGTTCGAATCCTGCCGAGGGGAACCAGAGTCGACCAGCACGAAAGGCCCCTGAGCAGGCAAAATCCGGTCAGGGGCCTTCATCTTGTGTCCGGCGGAAGCGAGGGGTGGCACTGCCGACCCCTCGCCAAACGCGCTATCGGACGAGGGTCTTAACCGAGGCAGCCGGAACAACTCTCTACGAAGCTCTCAACCTTCGACTAACTGCCTGACGAACCGATGTGCCCCCACGGAATCCCGGTGAAGCCCTTGGGAGAGAACGGCGTTTACCCACTTAGGACCGTGACCTCCCGCACCCTTCACGAACGACTCCAGCTCCCCATAAGGTGAGACGAACACACCAATATTAGTAAGCTTATTGAGTAGCTCCTGGCATGAGCGATATGGCTCTCCATGTGGGACCGATTCTAGCCCGGTGTCCTTCGCATCCTCCCATCCATCCTTGAACGAGAAGAGCCCTGCTACTGCCTTGCTGGTTTGTCGATCCAAGTCCGCCTCGTCGCCTGGCAAGATCTCTTCCAGCTTCTTTCGAAGCCCCGAGATGGGCTTGGCTACCCGCTTACTGCTGATGGGGCCGGCGAAGCGTGACCTGAGCTGCGCGAAATCGCCCCAATCACCTCCCGAAGCTTCAACCAAACGCCGAAAGCCAATTTCGTCACGTAGCATGTCGAAATCGGCGGCAGCCACTACATCTACGCCTACGCTGCGAAGCGCAGAAACCGCCACATGTATCCGATCCTTCCCCCCAGCTGGAACAAAGAGCACATCAGGCTGAGGGAGACCATGCTCGGCAACGAGATAATCTAGGACTGCCGCAAAAAAGCGGCAATCGGAGTCACTCTCTGCCACCACGACGCGATCGTAAAAAAGGCCGTCGAAGATCCTTGAGTACCTAAGGAGAGGGTCCGTCCAGAGAACCTTTGCCTGCTCGGCACCGATTTGCCTGGCGTGATTGATGCCGCCCTCGCGAGTAAGCCGAACGACAGTAACCTCGGCGGGGCCGTCGAGCAGGCCCCAGAGAAAATCCGTGTCGTGGGTTGCGATAAACAACTGAGAGCGGTTGTTCATCGCCAAATCACTGACCAGTCGGCCAAGCGCACGCCTTTGCGGCGGATGGAGAAACGCCTCAGGCTCGTCAACGGCAATAACGAAATAGTCTTGCACTAGCATCGTCAGCGCCAAGCCGAGGAAGCTGCGCATCCCGTGCCCCTGATCCGCTAGGGCGGGAAGTGACTTCTCAGCTTCGGCGTACGCCTTGGTGGGCCGGTTAACGGGGGGAGGCTCCACGTTAGGAGTCCCCAGCCTCAACATCGATGAGGAGCCAAGCCGTTGAAGGGTTACAGGACTCCCAAAGACTGATTCGCAGATCTTTGAAAACCTTTCCTCAAGTTCGCCGTCCTGGTACAAAAAGGCGACAGGGTGGCTTGGAACGTCGTCGTCTATGTACCCCGACCCCCCAACTTGGACGCTCACAATCCCGGCGCGATTGTCAACGTCAGCAAAGAATGTTAGGAGGTTTAGCAGACCGCCTCCAAGGTAGCCCCCCTGCGAATACTCCCAGGCCCCCTTGACATCACTCCAGCGGACCTGAGTGCCCATCCGGCGATACACTTCCTCCAGTTGGTTGCGCTCCTTATGCGCATTCGCCTGAAGCCACTCATGAAGATCCTGTGACGTGCCCGATGTGTTGAAGGAGACATCACGGACGACCGCTGATTCATTCTTGGCGTGCTCAGACGTAAGGCAACTAAAAAGGCCGCGAAGAGTGGCGGTTTTTCCACTGTTGTTTGGCCCAACAACGACGGTAATGCCTCGGGCGGGAGTGGTGATGCAGGTTTGGTCGCTGAACGTGACTGAGGAGATCGAGAAGTCGATGGCCACCCGGCAATCCTGCCGGAAAGCTCAAGTCGGCGCGACCCGGCGCGCTAGTCATGCACACGAACTCGCCAGTCACGCATCTGACCTTTGTGCCGAATACGTGCCGAACTTGAGCCCTGTCGTCCAACTAGCCTGACATTTGCCCAGCTCAGCGACGGCATAAGGCATGGCAAGGGCGCCCCCCTCCGGAGGCGGCGGTGCGAGGGGCGATACCTAGGAGGTGCCCCCCGCCTGGTCGGGCCATTAGCGGGCCATTACGCCTGGCCGGTCGAGGTCACTCCAGGCCACCCGAAGGGGTGCCGAGCTGGCAGCAGTGTCGATCGTCAGCGGATCTTGTACGGTTCCCAAGCTGACAGTGCGGGTTCGATTCCCGTCACCCGCTCCAGCACGAAGGCCCTGACCAGGACGCGAGTCCCAGTCAGGGCCTTCGACGTCTCACGGGCTGCGGCCGATGCCCGTGCCATTGGCGCGCGGTCGGAGGTGAGCGACCTGGCAGCGAAGCTGACCCGAGACGAGGCGATTGCCCTCATGGATCGGATCATGAGGGGCGACTACGCGGACGACGCTGAGTTGAACGGATGGCTGAACCAACTTGAGCGAGACCTCGTCTGCCCGGACGGCAGCGTTTCCGGCCTGATCTTCTGGGCTCAGCCGGAGCTGACCGCTGCTGAGGTCGTTGACCGTGCTTTGGCATATCAGCCGATCGAGATGCGGTCCACACCGTGGACGGAGCCGTCGACTGCCTGAGGAGCGTGGGGTCAGTAACGCAGCGGTCAGCCTTGCTGGCGGAAGTCCAGCATGAAGAAGACCTGTCGTAGCGGCGTTCGCCGACGGCGACGAAGCCGGGCAGACGGCCGTATTCGGTGAAGCCCAGCGACCGGTAGAGGTGAAGGGCACTGGTGTTGTCGCCACGGGCGTCCAGGGTGAGGACCTCGATAGCCGCCTCCCGGCCGTCAGCGATCAAGGCAGCGGTCAGCGCCCGACCGACACCACGACCATGGACAGCAGGATCTACCGCGATCTTCTCCAGATCGGCGTGTGGCCGATGCGTCGGTCGGGCGTAGCGGAGCCAGTACCCCAACCCGACAAGCCGACGGTCGAGGTAGGCGACGCGCAGGGCTGCGTCCCCGGCCTGCACCGCGGAGACGACGTGGCCGAGAAGTTCCGCCACCTCATCCCCGCGAGGGTGGTTCGACCCAGCCCAGCGCGGCACCTCCACTGACCAGGTCCGCCAGGATCTGGTGGGCCGACTCCGCAAACCGGGCCTCCAGCTCCGGATCGGAGGTCAGCTCCATGGCATCAACGATGGCGGGCTCGGTGGTCGCACCGCTCGTCATGGCCGGATTCATGACCGCCAGGCTAGCCAGCCCAATGCCCAGCTGAGACCCCCACGCTCCAGCCAAGCCGCTACTGACCCAACACTCCTAGCCTCACTTGTGCCGCAGGTCGTCAAGTGCAGCTCCGGCTGCGCCGAGGTCCGTCAGATGCCCCACCAAGGGCTCTTTAACTCAGGGTGCCGTAGGTGGGTACTCAACGACCGGGACACCATGGGCCCGCATGTTACGCAGCACAGCTGCAGCCAGATCATCGTCGCACATCAGTGCGGCCACTCCGGTCCGGCGGTTATAGGGCAAGCCGCCATCGTCGTTCCCGTCGCTTGGCAGGATCACCCAGTCCGGGTCGCTACCGTCCCACAGGTCGGAGTACGCGTCGAGGCTGCCGGCATTCACCAGCTCATAGTGCCAGGAGCGACTTCGCCCGATGAGGAGTCCGTCAACGCCTGAATCCCGGGGATGAGTGACCCTACGCGCCCAGCTCATCGTAGGCTGACGATTTCTTCACGGAAAGGGCCGCAGTGCCAGCAAGAGAGCTCGGCAGGCTGCACAGATGGACGGCGGTCCCTGGAGACGGCGAACCGGGCGGAACGCCCGGGGACAGCGCCGTCCGGCGCGATCATGTCAGGAGCACCTGATCACGACCAGCTGCGGGCGGTCGCCGATGTGGCACTCGTGGCTGAGCTTCATGGTCCCCGACCTGGTGAGGGCCGCGCCCTGCCCGTCGGCCGGCGTGGCGGTCAGCGTCCACGTGTAGGTGCCGTTGGGCATCACGCGGCGGCGGTCGTCCTTGCCAGTCCACGCCGTGGCCACCACACCGCGCGTCAGCCCGCCGGAGAGGGTACGGACGACGGCGCCGCTGGTCTGACTCCTGATCACGAGGGTCCAGGAGGCGGCCGGCTTGGACAGCCACCACTTCGGGCTCCAGTGCCCGGTGGCGTCCTTGACGTGCGCCGAAGTGGCGACGGTGGCGTCGAGCTGGGCGAGGGGCGAGACCGGGACGCCGCTGGGGACCAGGTGGATGCCGTCGTCGGCGCCGAGGTGGGCGATGACGCCGGTGTACGGGTCGACGTCCCAGGGCCGCCACGACGCGAACGCCCCGGCGGTGTGCGACCTCGGCGTCCCGTCGCGGACGTCGGTCACCTTGAGCTGCCCGTCCACCTCGGACGCGACGAAGCCGTCGCCGAGCTTGGCCCACGACCAGTCGTGTCCGGACACGAGTCGCAGGTTCGTCCGCTTGACGGTGTCGTAGACGCCCTGACCCGACGCCGAGCCCACGCAGGTCCACAGCAGCCAGCGCCCGACGGCCTGGAGGTTCTCCAGGAGGCACCCACTCCCGAACCACACCTGAGCGCCCCGCTGCCCCGTCAGCAGGTCGACCGGGGCCACGGCGTCGTTACCGTCGCGCACCCACAGGGTGGTGCCCCATAGCGCCTCGACGGAGGCCGTGGTCGTGAACACCGTGGCCCCGGTGTCGACGTCGACGACCCGGGTCTCCGTACCCGTGCCGCCGACCACCGTGAGGGCCGCGAAGCGGCCGCCGACCGCCGCCACCGCGTGGTACGTGCGGGAGCCGTCGATCCGGGTTCCGGGCATGGGCTGGTTCGGCCCCAGCAGGTGGGGCTGCCGGTCGTCGTCCGTACGCCCGTAGCTGAGACCGGAGACGACAGTCCGGCCGTCTCCGGTGTCGTGGAGGTCGGGGCACGCCGTGGTGTCGCAGCTGGCGGGTGCGGGACCCCGGGCGGTGCGCGCCCCGACCGCGAGGGAGCCGGTCACGCCGATCTCCCGGGTGTAGAGGTGGCGCCGCTTCTGCCAGGCGTTCTCCTGCTCCAGGGTGTTCAGCCGGCCCTGGGTGAAGGTCAGCCCCGACACTGCCTGGAGCTTCCGCGGGTAGGCCTCGGCGGCCTTGCGGACCGTCACGTCGCCGCCGTCCGCGGCCTCGACGACGAAGATCCCCCACCGGTCCACGTCGGGGCCGCCCTGCACCAGGAGCCGGCCGTCCGGGGTCGGCATGGGGGAGCCACCCGACCTGGTCAGCAGCGTCTTGACCGTACGCCCGTCGAGCGCCACGGCCTCGACCCGCCAGACCGGGTCCAGGTAGTTGAAGGGGCCCAACGAGGGGTCGTGCCGGCCCACGACGAGCGTCTCGCCGACCATGCCCAGCACCTGTGAGGCACCGGTCAGCGGCACCGTCCGCGGGGTGGCGGTGAGGTCCGCGCGCGAGTGGACGGAGACGGTGCCGTCGTGCAACCACAGCAGATGGGTGGAGGTGAGCACGACGGTGCCGGTGCCCCTGTACGCGGCGTACGGGAGCGGGATCAACCGGCCCTGCTCGACGTCGAGGAAACCGGTGTGCGGCGTGCTGCCCACCTGGTACTGCACGACCTGGCCGCGCGCGTCGCCCAGCGGGCCCGAGATGTTGGTCGCTGCCGTGACCCCTTCGGGGACGCCTGCCACGGCACGTCGGGTGACGGAACCGTCGTCGTGGGAGTCGAAGAGATGCCAGGTGTAGTGGCCGGTCGACGCGTCCTGCGCTGTCGTCACGACCGTCGACCCCAGAGTGCTGACGTACGTGTGACCGAGGGGGATGGCGACCGTACGCGACCGACCGGTCGTCATGTCCCGCAGCGTGACGGTCCTGTCGGTGAAGTTCGGGGTCGCGACGATGTCCGAGCCGGCGCCGAAATCCGGGACTCTGAACGCGTCCGTGAGGGACATGTCGAGCTTCGTGTCGACGCCGGCGTAGCTCGTCCACAGGTATTCGAGCGTGGGCTCGTGCCGGAGAAACCCCGATGGGCCGGCGCTCAACAGCCGCGTCTGGGGGGACAGGACGTAGCTGGCGGGGATGACCACCTCTCCCGCGACCGGTTCGGCCCGCGCGCTGCCGGCCGACAACGGGCTGAGACCAACGGCGAGCGTGAACGACACGGCGGCGGCGATGCCGGCGCGGATGAGCGAGCCTCGGACCACGCTCGTCCTCCCTGTGGGACAGAGGATGAAGGGGTTCCGGCCACGAGCCGGACGACGTCTCGCCGGGAGGCTGTTCCTGCGGCGCATCGATGCGGTGGCAGGTCACACATCAGCGATCCGCGCCGGCCGGAAGCCCCAGGCAAGTGGCGGGAGCTTAGCAGTCGAAGCCGCGCCGGGACGGCCCCATCCACTACGGATCCCGTGCCGTGCAGGTGGCAACCCCGACCCAGCCCGCGTCACCCGCCGCGGCGGGTCGGAAGTTCGTCGTACGGGCCTCCTACGCTCCTGCCATGATCAGGGACCTGCCGCGCCTGCTCGGATCGTTGCCACCGAGGACGTTGCCGCCCGGCCGCCTCGTCGAGCCGGAAGACGGCGGACCGCCGCCGTACTGGTTGAGCGAGGCCCCGGTCGGAGCCGCGCTCTGGTCGCGGCTGCGGTCACAGCACCGGCAATCCGGGCTGTGGCCGCTGCTGCTGAGTGGGCTGTCGAGCGAGGAGACTCGTCCGTGGGCCGACGGGGAGGTGTTCCCGGCCGGCATGTCCTCACCGGACCGCCACGACGCAGCCGAGTTGCTGGCTCGGTGGTGGACCGCGCACACGAGGCCCGACGGGGACGACATGCGGCCAGCGGCCGAACGCGCCGCCGTCACCGCCCCCTTCGGTGACCGCTGGCCCGGCCTCGCCGTGCCCGGTGACGCCTCCGGGTCACCCGATGAGTTCGCCGACCAGTACGCGGAGTTCCTCCTGTTCAAGCCGGCACGTCTTGGGCTCGTGCCGGCCGCTCGTGGCGCGGACACACTCGCCGTCAGCGGCTGGTCCGGTCCCTTGAACTACACCAACGACTCGGGAGAAATCTCGGCGGTGGTCCGGAGCTGGGAGGATCGCTTCGGGGTCCGAGTTGTCGGCGTCGGATTCGACACCCTCCACCTCAGCGTCGCCGCCCCACCGACCTCGATCGAGCACGCCTGCCAGGTGGCGGCCGAGCACTTCGCCTTCTGCCCCGACAACATCTGGCAGGGTGCCGGAACGCTGACTGCCTACGCCGAGAGAATCCGGGGCGCGCACTCCTGGTCGTTCTGGTGGGACTAGGCGGCCCCGACCCGGCGGGCCGGCATGAACTGAGGCTGCGCCTCCCACCGACGGTTGTGGTTCCGGCCAGGGCCGGCGTCGGCGTTAGGCTGCGATCATGCGGATTGGCATCGTGATCCTTCCCGACCAGCGCTGGTCCGACTCGCAGCGCCGTTGGCGGCAGGCGGACGAGTGGGGCTTCGACCACGCCTGGACGTACGACCACCTGGGCTGGCGGGACCTGGTCGACGGGCCGTGGTTCGACTCGGTGACCACGCTGACCGCCGCCGCGACGGTGACCACCCGCATCCGGCTCGGGACGCTGGTCGCCTCGCCGAACTTCCGGCATCCGGCGGCGTTCGCCCGGCAGGTCACCGCGCTCGACGACGTCTCCGGCGGGCGGCTGCTGCTCGGCCTCGGCGCGGGCGGGATCGGCTTCGACTCGGCCGTGCTCGGCGGGGAGACGCTCCCGCCGCGCCAGCGCGTCGACCGGTTCGCCGAGTTCACCGAGCTGCTCGACCTCATCCTGCGCGAGGACGGCACCACCTGGCGCGGGGACTGGTTCACGGCGGTCGACGCGCGCAACAACCCGGGCTGCGTCCAGACGCCCCGGGTGCCCTTCGTGGTGGCCGCCAACGGGCCCCGGTCGATGCGGCTGGCGGCCCGGTTCGGTCAGGGCTGGGTCACCACCGGTCCCGGCGGGGACGACCTGGAGAGCTGGTGGGACGGGGTGGCCGAGCTCTGCGCCCGGATGGACAAGACGCTCGCCGCGGCCGGCCGCGACCCGGGCACCCTGGACCGCTACCTGTCACTGGACTCGGCGCCCGTCTTCTCGCTGCACAGCGCCGAGTTCTTCGCCGACCAGGTCGGCCGGGCCGCCGCCCTCGGTTTCACCGACGTGGTCACGCACTGGCCCCGGGCCAGCAGTTGGTACGCCGGTGACGAGGCCGTCCTGGTGGACGTGGCCACCCGCCTGCTGCCCGAGCTGCGCCGGGGCTGACGTCCCCGGCGCGCCCGTTCGGCTCAGTGGCCGGATTCGGCCCGGCCGGGTGCCCTCAGGTGCCGAGGTCCCCGGTGGGGATGCCGCCGTCGCCGGCCGAGACCAGCCGGAACCGGATGCAGACGACCTCGCTGTCGTCGGTGACGGGGGTGCCGACCCGCGCCCAGTAGGCGGCGTGCCCCGCGCGCCACTCCTCGATCGAGCGGTCGCCCTCGCCCTCGGACCGGGCGAAGTCCCAGGTCACCTCGGCGAAGCGGACCACCTCGACGCCGGTGACCTCGACGACGCCGACCAGCGAGTCCTCGTCGTCCACGAGGGCCAGCCGCTCGCCGACGCGCTCCAGCTCCTCGCCCTCCTCGGCGTACTCGGTGAGCAGGCCGGCGGTCGCCGTCTTCACCCCGCCGAGCACGAGGGTGTTCAGGCGCGTCCGCAGGTCGCCGGGAGTGCCGAGAGCGAGGGTGCGCAGTTCACCGATCCGAGGCCACATCCTGCCGACGCTACCGCCGTCGTTGATCTCGTGCCTGGGCATTGGTCGCCCGCCGGCGACCCGTTCGGCGGTACGGTCGGCCACCGCGCCGCTCTGCTGGTGGGCGGCACGGGCGACCGATCCTGGGAGGGCTTTGTCGCCCGCCGGCTCATCCCGCACGTGCTGGAAGTCGAGCAGGCCGGCCACGCGCTGACGGTGCCCGGCCCGATGGCCGCTCGGCGGAGGTGCTCGGCCGGGTCCGCACCGGCACGGCGGTCGAGTGGTTCGTCGGGGTCACGTCAGGTCGTCGCCGCTGACCAGCCCCCGGATCCGCAGCTCGGCGGCGACCGCCGGCGGGCAGTCGAGCACGACGGCGGCGGTGCCGACCGGTTCGGCGCCGCGCGCGGCGCAGATCTCGTACAGCGCACGGACCTGGGCTCCGGTGGCGACCCAGTCGTCCACCACCAGCACCCGGTCGCCGCGGTCGAGGCCGTGGTCCCGGACGGCCAGGTCCACCCGCCTGCCGCGGAAGTCCGGCGGGCTCTGCGCCCAGGTGAGCGGCCCGGCGGGCAGCCGACCGTCGCCCGGCTTGTGTGCCGGCACGAAGCCGACTCCGAGCGCCGTGGCGGCGAGCGGACCGAGCAGGAACCCCGTCACCGCCGGCGCGACGACCACCGTGGGCCGCGCGGCCCGGAACGGCTCCACCAGGGCCGGCCCGAGCCGGGCGAGCACCTCGGGGTCGCGCCACCAGCCGGAGACGTCGCTGACGAGGTGACTGGCGCCGGGGCCGGGATCGATCCACCGGACCAGCTCGGCGAGGCGTCCGCTCAGCTCGGGGGGCATGCCACCCATCCTGCGGCAACCGGCGCGGCCCGCGCAGGCCGTGGCTCGCCCGGGCCGCCCGGCCCACCTCGGGTCGGATGATCGGCTACACGTATCACCGCAATTGCGGGCAAAACAACATGATCACGTTGACTTCGGAAGTGTTTCTCTCGTTATGGTCCGACCCGGTTTGTCAGATGACGAAAGGACCGGACCGGTGGCTGGCAGGCACTCCCGTACCCGCATGTTCTCCTCGCCGGCCGCCATCGCGGCCACCGCAGCGGTCGGGGTGGCCCTCGCCGTCGGCGGCACGGTCGGCGCCGTCCAGCTGACCTCCGGTTCGGAGTCCGCGCGGCCGGCCGCCGTCGACCTGTCGCCCACCGGCGTGCCGAGCAGCGTGGCCTCCAGCTCGCCGGCCGCCTCGCCGAGCGTCGGCGCGTCGCCGAGCGTGACCGCCAGCCCGACGGCGACCCGGTCGCCCCAGGCTCCCTCCAGGAGCAAGCCGCGCACCGCCGCGCCGAAGCCCACGGCGACGAAGAAGACCAGCACCGCCCGGCCGGTGGTGGACAGCGGCTCGTGCGGCGCCTCCTTCTACTCCGAGGGGCAGCTCACCGCCAACGGCGAGACCTTCGACCCGTCGGAGCTGACCGCCGCCCACAAGACCCTGCCGTTCGACACGAGGGTCCGGGTCACCAACCCGGCGAACGGCAAGTCCGTGACGGTGCGGATCAACGACCGCGGCCCGTTCGTCGAGGGGCGCTGCCTGGACCTGTCCCGGGCCGCGTTCGCCGAGATCGCCTCGTTGGACGCGGGTCACGTCGAGGTCCGCTACGAGGTGCTCGGCTGAGCCCTCGCCGGGCCGCGATCGGCTCGCCGGGATGATCCGCGCGGCCAGAACATCCTCGGACGACGGGCCAGCTTCATTCACCCGTTCACGTCCATCAGGCATGCTGTCCCTCGTACGCACGAAACCCTTCCAGTCGGGCCGCGGCCCACTGAGTCCCGGATCCCGCGCCGGCCTCGGCGCGGCCGTCGTCCTGCTCGCGATCGTCTCGGCGGTCGAACTGGCCGACGGGCGGTCGGCGAACTACATCGCGCTCATGGTCGCCGCGCCCTTCCTGGCCGCCGCGCTGGCGTCGTGGCGGATCGTGCTCGGGGTGGGCGCCGCCGCCACGGCGCTCGGGGCGGGCTTCGCCCTCGGCGAGCAGACCGTGTCGCTGTCCACCGCGGTAGCCGTCACGTGCATCGCGCTGGGCACCGGGATCGCGGCGGCCACGGCGGCCGTACGGCAACGGCAGGCCGAGCAGATCGCCGAGTTGTCCCGGCTGGCGGCGGTGGCGCAACAGGCCGTGCTGCGCCCGCTCGGGCCGCAGGTCGGCAGTCTCTCGGTCGCCGCCCGCTACATCTCCTCCACCGCCACGGCCGAGATCGGCGGGGACCTGTACGAGGCGATCGACACGCCGTACGGGGTGCGCATGATCATCGGCGACGTACGCGGCAAGGGACTGGACGCCGTTCGGCTGGCCAGCATCGTGCTGGGTTCGTACCGGCACGTGGCGTACGAGCGGGCCGACCTACGGGCGATCGTGACCGACCTGGACCGGGCGGTGGCCCGGAGCGTGGGCGACGAGGATTTCGTCACCGCCGCGTTGGTCGAGGAGCGGGGCGGCACGCTCACCATCGTCAACTGCGGTCACCCGCCGCCGCTGCTGCTGCGCCGGGGCGCCGTCATCCCGCTCGAACCGCCGGCCCCGGCCCCGCCGTTGGGCTTCATGCCGGTGGTCCGGCCCCGGGTCGAGCGGCTGGAGCCCGGCGACCGGCTGCTGCTCTTCACCGACGGGCTCGGCGAGGCGCGCCGGGACGGGGAGTTCTTCCCGACCGCCGACCGGGCCTGGCGGCTGCTCGGCCACGGCACCGTCGCCGACGGGCTCGCCTCGCTGGAGACCGCTCTGAAGGAATGGGTGCACGGTCGGCTCGACGACGACATCGCCCTGGTCCTGATGGAGTACACGGGCTCGCGCGGCGGCACGGCCGCGACCGCGGCCGTGCCGAGCTGGGAGGTCGGCGCGGCCGAGAGCTGAGGCCGACGGCCGTCGCGAGAGGGTGTCGGGGTGGTCTCGGCAACCTGAACGGGACCTGTGTAATCGCCGTCACTTCCGAGATCGGCTTGTCGCTTCCTACCCGCGAGTAATAGAGTCGGGGTTACTGATCGGTAACACCTGTCCGGAAGCGGGGCCAGCGAGCATGACCCACTACAAGAGCAATCTTCGGGACCTCGAGTTCAACCTCTTCGAGGTCTTCGGGGCGGACCGGGCGTTCGGCCAAGAGCCGTACACGGAGCTGGACGTCGACACCGCGCGCGACATCCTCGCCGAGGTCGACCGCCTCGCCCGGGAGGACCTGGCCGCCAGCTACCTGGACAGCGACCGCAACCCGCCGGTCTTCGACCCGGCCACGCACACCGCGCCGCTGCCCGAGTCGTTCAAGAAGTCGTACCAGGCGTTCATGAACTCCGAGTTCTGGCGGCTGGAGCTCCCGGCGGAGCTGGACGGCAGCAACGCCCCGCGGGCGCTGGTCTGGTCCCTCGCCGAACTGGTGCTCGGCGCCAACGCCGCCGTCTGGATGTACTCCTCCGGCCCGTCCTTCGCGCACGTGCTGCACGTCGAGGGCACCGAGCGGCAGAAGAAGTGGGCCAAGCTCTTCGCCGACAAGCAGTGGGGCTCCACGATGGTGCTCACCGAGCCGGACGCCGGATCGGACGTGGGCGCCGGCCGGGCCCGTGCCATCCCGCAGCCCGACGGCTCCTGGCACATCGAGGGCGTGAAGCGCTTCATCACCTCGGCCGAGCACGACCTGAGCGACAACATCATCCACTACGTGCTGGCCCGCCCGGTCGGCGTCGAGGGTGTCGGCGGCCCGGGCACCAAGGGCCTGTCGCTGTTCGTGGTGCCGAAGTACCACTTCGACGAGAACACCGGCGAGCTGGGCGAGCGCAACGGCGTCTTCGCCACCAACGTCGAGCACAAGATGGGCCTCAAGGTCTCGAACACCTGCGAGGTGACCTTCGGTGAGCACGGCGTGCCGGCCAAGGGCTGGCTGCTGGGCGAGAAGCACGAGGGCATCCGGCAGATGTTCATGATCATCGAGAATGCCCGGATGATGGTCGGCACCAAGGCGATCGCCACCCTGTCGACCGGCTACCTCAACGCCCTCGAGTACGCCAAGAGCCGGGTGCAGGGCGCCGACCTGACCCAGACGGCGGACAAGACCGCGCCGCGGGTCACCATCACCCACCACCCGGACGTGCGCCGCTCGCTGATGCTGCAGAAGTCGTACGCCGAGGGCCTGCGCGCGCTCGTCTGCTACACGGCGAGTTGGCAGGACAAGATCATTCTGGCCGAGACGGCCGGTGACGAGAAGGCCGCCAAGACGGCCAAGCGGGTCAACGACCTGCTCCTGCCGCTGGTCAAGGGCGTCGGCTCGGAGCGCGCGTACGAGCTGCTCGGGCACGAGTCGCTGCAGACCTTCGGCGGTTCCGGCTTCCTCCAGGACTACCCGCTGGAGCAGTACGTCCGCGACGCGAAGATCGACACCCTGTACGAGGGCACCACCGCGATCCAGAGCCTCGACCTGATCTTCCGGAAGATCGTCCGGGACAACGGCAAGGCCCTGATGGTCGTCGCCGGCGAGATCCAGGAGTTCATCGCCACCGAGGGCGGCAACGGCCAGCTCAAGGAGGAGCGGCAGGCGCTCGGCAAGGCGCTCGTCGAGATCCAGAACATGCTCGGGGTGCTGACCGGCTGGCTGGGCGAGGCGCAGGGCGGCGACGCCCGGGCGCTCTACAAGGTCGGCCTGGCCAGCCGCCGGTTCCTGCTGGCGGTCGGCGATCTGGTCGTCGCCTGGCTGCTCCAGAAGCAGGCCGACGTGGCACTGAAGGCCCTGGCCGGCGAGGTCTCCGCCGCCGACAAGGCGTTCTACACCGGCAAGGTGGCCGCCGCCCGGTTCTTCGCCCGCGAGGTGCTGCCCCGCATCGGTGCCGACCGGCGGATCATCGAGGGCACCGACCTGGACATCATGGATCTCCCGGAGGAGGCATTCTGAGGCCACGCCATGCCACGCCCGCGCGGCGGCGCGGTGACAGGGCCGGGTGACGACCTGGCATAGGCCAGGCACGACGGCCGGCGGGCAGCAGCCCGCCGGCCGTCGGTGTCCCCGGAGGCGCCGCGCCCGCCGATCGGCCCGCGGTCACCACATCGATCACGCAGCGTTGCGGTCAGTGCGCCGACAAGGGGTGCCCTCCTCCGCCCTTTGCTCTGCACCCACGGAGGCACCAGACACTCTCGGTGTCCGTCGCGTCCGTAGGTGCAGAGCAAAGGCCACGCGGAGGCGTGGGGCTGGCGGTGGCAAGCTGCACCGGTCTCATCCTGCTATTCCGATTCGTGCCGACCTCGGGTTCAGTTAGGGGCGGCGTGATCATGACTCTCGGTGAAGCTCCCAAATTCTCCTGGTCCGTCACGCTCCGCAGTCGGGCGCGACGCGGTCGGCCTCGACGTCATGGGCGAGGTGGGGCGACATGCCCGGGTGTCCGGATGGCGAGTGCCAATGGGAAGAGGCAGGCCCGCCCGAAGGAGCTTCCGGAAGCGGGGCGCCTCGGCTATTCGGTGGCCTCAGCCAGGTAGCCGGGCGGTGTGGCGGGTAACCGTCGCAGGACCACGGCAGAGAACGCCCAGAAGCCATCGCACGGGGGAGTGCAGCGCACATGGGCATTGGTAGCGGGATCTTCCTGATCGCGATCGGCGCGATCCTCACCTTCGCCATCAGGGCCAACGTCTGGTGGGTCGACCTGCGCGCGGTCGGCTGGGTGTTCATCCTGGCCGGGCTCGCCGTACTGCTGACCACGCTCTGGTTCTGGCAGGACCGCCGCAAGCGGGCGCGGACCCTGATCGTGGAGGAGAACCGGCTCTCGCATCCGACCGCGATGATGCCACCGCCGCCCGATCCGCCGCCGCCGACGGCGCCACCGTCCTGAGCCGGCGCCACCGTCCTGAGCCGACACGGTCGCCCTGAGCCGGCGCCGTCGTGCCGCCAACCTGAGCGGCGGTACGACGACCGGGCGGCACGACCGGCACCTCGAGCGGCCCCTCAGCCATCCGCCAGCACCGGCGGATGGCTCAGCCGCGTGCGGTGTGGTGGTCCGTGATCGGAGCCCGTCCCCGGTCCAGGTCGGCCCACCCGACCTCGGGCCGGTGCACGACGACGTCGCTGGTACGCATGCCGTCCTGGTCCGCGCGTAACGGGTCCAGAAGGGCGGAGAGCAGCGAGATGCCCGGGTTGTGGGCGACCAGCAGGACGGTGCGGGCGGCCGGATCGACCCGCCTGACCAGCGTCAACAGGTCCTCCATGTGCGCCTCGTACGCCTCCGCCTCGTAGCGTACGACCGGGGCGGGACCGGCCGAGCCGCCCTCGGGTGGTGACCCGGTCATGCCCATCGCCACGCCGTGCCAGGTCTCCCGCGCGCGCCGGGCGGTCGAGCAGATGACGACGTCCGGCAGCAGCGCGTGCTTGGCGAGCCAGGCGCCGGCCGCCGCCGCGTCGGCGTGCCCTCGGGCGGCCAGCGGGCGGCGTTCGTCCAGCACATCCCCCGGCTGCTCGGCCTTGGCGTGCCGGAGCAGCACCAGTGTCCGTCCTGCGGCGTGAGCGTCCGTCATGTCCCAAGCTTGCCCGATTGGCGATCAGAGCGCCTGGGTAAGTCGATGGATGCCGCACCCTCACCGATGGCCGCGGCGGAGGCAAACGCCAGGGACAGCCGAGGAGGCGACGACATGGGTTTTGGTGGCAGCATCTTCCTGATCGCGCTGGGTGCGATCTTCGCGTTCGCCGTGGAGGCGGATCTGGGTTGGCTCAACCTGGCGGTCGTCGGCTGGGTGCTGATGCTCGCCGGCCTGGCCGGCCTACTGGTCACCCTCCACTTCTGGAACACGCGCCGTCGTACCGTCGTCGCCCGTCCGGTGGCCGAGGACCGGGTCGTCGCCGAGCGGGTCGTGCCGGTGCAGGACGACCGGGTCGTCGAGGAGTATCGCGAGGTGCGCCGGCCGCGCCGCACGGTCTGACATCCGACGCCGATCTGACGGGGCTCCGCGGCATGGCGGGGCCCCGTCGTGGTGCGCAGCCGGGAACGCGGGTGGTGCGTCGGCCGGTGGCGTCAGGCGAAGAGGGCGAAGTAGATGGCGATGTGGTGGCAGAGCGCCGCCACCAGCGTGCAGGCGTGGAAGAACTCGTGGTGGCCGAAGACGGTCGGCCACGGGTTGGGCCGGCGTAGCGCGTAGAAGAACGCGCCGACGCTGTAGATCGCCCCGCCCACGATGAGCAGCACCAGGGCGGTGACACCACCTTGGTGCAGGATGTCGGGCAGCATCGCGACCGAGACCCAGCCGAGCGCCAGGTAGAGCGGCGCGGAGACCCAGCGCGGGGCGTGCGGCCAGACCAGCTTGAGCGCCACCCCGGCGAGCGCGCCGCCCCAGACCAGCGACAGCATGATCGTGGCCGGCCGGGGTTCCAGCAGCAGTACGCAGAACGGCGTGTACGTGCCGGCGATGAACACGAAGATCATCGAATGGTCCATCCGGCGCATGACCTGGTATCCGCGCTCGGACCACACCCGCCGGTGGTAGAGGGCGCTGGTGCCGAACAGACCGCACACCGTCAGGCTGTAGATCACGCAGCTCACCAGGGGTGCCCAGCCGGGCCGGGAGGCGGCGATCGCGCTGAGCACGATCCCGCAGACGAGGGCGACGAAGAACGCGTACGTGTGGAGCCAGCCCCGCATCCGGGGCTTACCGATGTCGACCGGCTTGAGTCGAAGCGGGGCGGAGGTGGTCACGACATTAGGTTACGGCACCGTAGGTTACCTGCAAGTAGTGCGTCTGGTCACGCGAGACGACGACCGTCGACCCTGGTGCCCCGGGTCGGTCGTGGAGTATGGCGGGATGCGGATCCGACCCGTCGGGGCGCACGCCCTGCTGATCGACTGTGACGACGCCGACCAGGTGGAGGGATGGCGGGCAACGCTGTGGCAGCGGCGCGAACGCGGCGAGCTGAGCGCCGTCGAGATCGTGCCGGCGGCCACCACCGTCCTGCTCGACGGCGTGCCCGACCCGGCCGCGACCGCCGCGCGAATCGCCGCCTGGACACCCCGCCCGCCCGCCCCCGCCGGCACGGCCGCCGCCGAGACGGTCGAGGTCCCCGTGACGTACGACGGGGAGGACCTGCCCGTCGTCGCCGGCCACTGGGGCGTGGACGTGCCGGCGGTGGTCGAGCGGCTGACACGTACCGCCTTCCGGGTGGCCTTCTGCGGCTTCGCCCCCGGGTTCGCCTACCTCACCGGGCTCCCCGCCGTACTGGCGGTGCCCCGGCTGCCCACCCCGCGCCCCCGGGTGCCGGCCGGCTCCGTCGCCCTGGCCGGCCCGTACGCCGGGATCTATCCGACGGCCTCGCCCGGCGGCTGGCTGCTGGTCGGGCGGACCGGCACGACCCTCTTCGACGTGCACGCGGACCCGCCGGCCCGGCTCACCCCCGGCACCGAGGTGCGCCTGGTGGCCGCGTGACCGGGCCGGCGGTCGAGGTGCTCCGCGCCGGGGCGCTGACCACCGTCCAGGACCTCGGCCGGGCCGGGTGGGCGCACCTGGGCGTGCCCCGGTCGGGCGCGCTCGACCCGGCGGCGCTGCGGCTGGCCAACCGCCTCGTCGGCAACCCGGAGTCCGCCGCCGGCCTGGAGATCACGTTGACCGGCTGCGAGCTGCGGTTCCCCCGCGCCACGACGGTCGCGGTGACGGGGACGGCCACCGCCGTCCGGGTCGGCCGCCGTCCCGGGGACGTGGGACGGCCGCTGTCGGTGCCGGCGGGCGCCGTGCTGCGGATCGACCCGCCCCGCGACGGCCTGCGCAACTGGCTCGCGGTCGGCGGCGGGATCGCCGTCGAGCCGGTGCTCGGCAGCCGGGCCACCGACACGCTCTCCGGGCTCGGCCCGCCGCCGCTGCGCGACGGCGACCTGCTGCCCCTGGGCACGCCGACCGGGCCACCCGCCCCGGTTGACATCACCGTCGTGGCACCGGCGCCGACCGAGCTGCGGCTGACGCTGCGCCTCGGCCCCCGCGACGACTGGTTCACCCCGGCGGCGCTGGACCGGCTGTTCGGCACCACGTACGCGGTGAGCCCGGTGAGCAACCGGGTCGGCGCGCGACTCACCGGCGCGGCGCTGCCCCGCGCGGTGGCCGGGGAACTGCCCAGCGAGGGAATCGTGCTCGGCGCGGTGCAGGTGCCGGCGGACGGCCAGCCGCTGATCTTCCTCGCCGACCATCCGACCACCGGCGGGTACCCCGTCGTCGGGGTGGTGGACGACGTGACCCCCCTCGCGCAGGCGCGCCCAGGGACTACGGTCAGGTTCCATGGACCTCAACGCTGACCTCGGCGAGGGATTCGGCATCTGGCGGCTCGGCGACGACACCGCGCTGCTGGACCTGGTCACCTCCGCCAACGTCGCCTGCGGATTCCACGCCGGCGACGCGTCCACGATGCGCCGGGTCTGCGAGGCCGCCACCGGACGCGGGGTCGCCGTCGGCGCCCAGGTCGGCTACCGCGACCTTGCCGGCTTCGGCCGGCGACACATCGCGTACGCCTTCGCGGAGCTGCGCGACGAGGTCACCTACCAGCTCGGCGCCCTCGACGCGTTCTGCCGGGTGTTCCGCAGCCGGGTCCGTTACCTCAAGCCGCACGGGGCGCTCTACCACGCCGCCGCCTGCGACGAGGCCCAGGCGGCGGCGCTGGTCGCGGCGGTCGGCGACTACGACGACCGGTTGCCGCTGCTCTGCTCGCCCGGCTCGGTCCTCGCCCAGCTCGCCGCCGGGGCGGGCCTGCGGGTGGTCGCCGAGGGCTTCGCCGACCGGGGCTACCTGCCCAACGGCTCGCTGGTGCCGCGCACCGCCCCCGGCGCGCTGGTCACCGACCCGGAGGAGGTGGCCGCCCGGGCCGTCCGGATGGCCACCGAGCGGACCGTCGTCGCCGTCGACGGCAGTGTCGTCCCGTGCCCGGTCGAGTCGATCTGCCTGCACGGCGACGCCCCCGGCGCGGTCCGTTGCGCCGAGCTGGTCCGCGCCGCCCTGATCGACGCGGGGGTGCCGCTCACCCCGTTCGCGTAAGCCTCAGAGGGAAGGCCGTCCTGACGCCGAGCGCGACCGGGTCAGGCGTCGAGGCCGCGGAGGACCAGCGGGAGCCGGGCGGCGGCGCCGTCGACCACCCGGACCGGGACACCCCAGTCCTGGCGGGTCAGGTGGCAGGCCGCGTGCTCGACGTCCGCGTCGCAGGTCGCCGCCTGGGCGGTCACCTGGAGCACGCCGCCGGCCACGTCGCCGTTCACCACCAGCCGGCGGGACAGCTCCGTGCCGGTGCCGGCGCCCTCCAACAGCAGCTCGGGCGGGGACGCGGAGACCACCAGCCGTGTCGACGGGCCGTACGTCTCGTCCAGCTTCTGCCCCGGCGCGGGGGTGAAGACGACGTCCAGCGTCACCTCGCCGGCGGCCAGGTCGGTGGGCTTGCGCTCGGTGCGGTGCCGAGGGCCGTCCACGGTGCTCGCCCCCGCGGCGGAGAGCGCGCCCGGCGCCAGCCGGGTCAGCCGGTGCGCGGCGGACTCCACCACCAGCACCTCGCCGGCCGGCGTCAGCACGAGGTCGCTCGGCTCCGCGAGGCCGTCGGCGACCGTCGAGACCCGGTCGTCCTCCGGGTCGTAGCGGCGGACCGCCCCGTTGTACGTGTCGGCGATCAGCACGGAGCCGTCCGGCAGCGCGCACACCCCCAGCGGGTGCTGGAGCAGCGCCGAGGACGCCGGCCCGTCCACGTGGCCGAAGTCGAAGAGCCCCTGCCCAACGGCGGTGCCCATGACGTCGTTCTCGACGTACCGGATCGCGCTGGTCTCGCTGTCGGCGATCCAGAGCCGCGCGCCGTCGGCCGAGACCGAGAGGCCGGACGGCTGCGCCATCCACGCCTCGGCCAGCGGTCCGTCGCGCAGCGCCTCCACGGTCGTGCCCGCGTACATGCCGGCGGTGCGCTTCACCGGGTCGAACCACCAGAGCTGGTGGATGCCGGCCATCGCGATGATGACCCTGTCGTCGTACCAGGCCAGGTCCCAGGGGGAGGAGAGGTCGATCGAGAGCGCGTCGTGCGCGTGGTCGTCGACCGTGGAGCGCCACTGCCGACCGGTGCCCGCGACCGTGACCACCTCCCCGTCCGCCAGGCGTACGCCCCGCAGCAGGTGGTTGACCGTGTCGGCGACGACCAGGTCGTAGCCGGCCACCTCGGCGGCGTGCGCGGGCAGCAGGCAGAGCCCCTGCGGCTCGGAGAAGGTGGCCGCCCCGGCCGGACCGTCTGCCCGCCCCCGGGTGCCGGCGCCGATCCGGCGGACCAGCGTCTCCCCGTCCGGGGCCAGCTCGGCCAGCGAGTGCCGGGCCGAGTCCGACACCAGCAGGTTGCCGTTCTCCAGCAGCACCGCCTTGCCGGGGAAGCGCAGCGTGGTCTCCGGCTCGGCCGGCGGCACGTACGGGCCGTCGCCCCGGTGCAGGGTGCCCTTCGCCTCGTGGGTGGCGATCAGGTCGTCGATGAGACGCGCGAGCCCTTCGGCGTGGCCCTCGCCGGCCATGGTCGCCACCACGTAGCCCTCGGGGTCGATCACCGACAGGGTGGGCCAGGCGCGGGCCGCGTACTGCTGCCACATGTCCAGCTCGGGGTCGTCGAGCACCGGGTGGTGGACGCCGTACCGCTCCACGGCGGCGGCCAGCGCGTCCGGGTCCTTCTCGTGCTCGAACTTGGGCGAGTGCACGCCGATCACGACGAGCACGTCGCCGTACTTCTCCTCGAGCGGGCGCAACTCGTCGAGCACGTGCAGGCAGTTGATGCAGCAGAAGGTCCAGAAGTCGGCGACCACGATCTTGCCGCGCAGATCGGACAGCCTCAGGTCCCGCCCGCCGGTGTTCAGCCAGCCCCGACCGCGCAGCTCGGGGGCCCGTACTCGTGCGCTCATGAGCCCAGTCTGCCGGACGCGGCGGGTCGGGCCGGGCGGCACCCCGCGCGGGCTCGATCACATCCCACCGGCGAAACGGGGGCGGGGCCACGGTCTCCCGTGGCCCCGCCCCCGTGCTGTGGCTACTTGCCGGCCGGCTTCAGGCAGAGCACCCGGTTCGCCCCGTCGCCGGGGAGCACCACGTGCGGCTGGGCCGGGTCGGCGCACTTGTCCTTCGCGTCCACCTTGGAGACCACGGTGAAGGCACCCGCCTCACCGCAGTTCGCCGCCGCCGCGCCCTCGCCCGACTGCTTGACGCAGCTGCCGACCGCCGGATCGAAGGCCGGGGACTCCTCCGTGGCGCCGACCTTGCCGAGCAGCATGAGCAGGCCCAGCGGCACCGCCAGGATCAGCACCGCGGCGACGAGCACCGCGGCGAGCACCCGCCCGTTGCGCACCTTGGGCGTGGGCGCCTCGGCTTTCGGCTCCGCGATGGGCTTGAACGAGTCGAACCGGCCCTGGTCCTGTTCCGGAGCGCCCTGGTCCCAGGAGGACGGGCCGGGCTGCTGCCCGGGCGGCGGGATCGCCGGCGGGAAGGCGTCGCCTGGTGCGGGGTCGGCCATCGGGGCGGGCCCGTAGCCGGGTGCCGCGCCGCCAGCGGCGCCGGCGGCCGGGGCGCCGAAGTGCTCGGCGGGGCGGTCCGCGCCATCGTGCGGCCGGACCCCGTTGACGGGCCGGCCGTTGGCCGGCGCGTCGACGAAGGACGGCACGCCCGGCGGGAAGGTCGGGGGCGCGGCCGGCGACGCGGGCGCGACCGGAGCGGCGGCGCCGAAGGCGGCCGCTCCCCGGTCCCGGTCGTCGAAGCGGGGGTCCGGCCCCTGGTCGAAGCGGGGGTCCGGCCCCTGGTCGAAGCGCGGCTCGGGAGCCCGGTCGAATCGCGTGTCCTGGTCGAACCGGGCGTCCGGGCCCTGGTCGAATCGCGTCTCGGGCCCCTGGTCGAACCGCGGCGGCGGCGCGTGGTCCGGCCGGTGCCCGTACGGCTCGTCCTGCGCCGGTGCGTCCGCTGGCTCCGGGCGGGCCGGCCGGCCGTACACCCGGGGCTGCGGCGCGGGGGTGCCACCCGGCTGCAGGGGCTGGTCGGCCGGCGGCATCACCCGGCTGGCCAGCGGCACCGCGGCGCTCGCCGAGACGCTGCCGGCCGCCGCCTCGGCACCCTCCGGCGCCGGTACGGCCGCCCGCCCGCCCAACTCCGGTGAGGTACGCGGAGCGGGCACCACCGGCCCGGCGGTGGACTGCGGCTCCTCGTGCCGGGAGCCGGCCTGCGCCCAGCCCGGCTGCTCCTGCCCGTACGCCGGCACACCGCCCTCCCGGGCGGACTGCTCGGGCGCGAACTGGGCCGGCGGAACGTAGTCGGCCGGCGGGGCGGCGGCCAGGCTGGCGCCGGGCACCCGCTGCTCCTGGGGCGGCAGTGGCACCGCGTTGGCCGGGGAGATGCCGGGGCCCGGAGGGGGCTGGTAGATCGGCGGCTCCTCGGCGCGGTCCGCCTCCCAGCCGTTGCCGGCCCGGTTGGCGGCGGGCTCGCCCGCCCCGGCGCGGCCCCACGCCTCGTCGGCCGGCCACGGCTCGACGTCCGGTACGGCCGGGCCGCCGACCCGCTGCGGCAGGCTCTCGGCCGCGGGGCCCCACGGCGGCGTCCCGCCGTCGCCGGACGCGGGAACGCCCGCCCGGCCGGGCGGGGTGGAGGTCGGTGCGGAGGCACCCCAGCCGTTCGGGTCCCGGTCCTCGGGCTGCTGCGGCACCGAGGCCGCGCCTCGGGTCGAGGCCGGCTCGTCCCGGCCCGGCCACTCGTCGCCCTGCTGCTGCCCGGCAGCGGTCCAGCCGCCGGAGCGGGTGGGGTCCTGCGGGGGCTCGGTGTTCCAGCCGCCGGAGCGGGTGGGGTCGTCCTGGGCGGGCCAGGGCTGCGGGGCGGGGGCGGCCTGCGGGACCTGGGCGGCGCCGCGCGCGGCGGGCTCGGGCTGCGCCCACGCCGGGGACGCCTGCTCGGGCTGCTCGTCGTGCTGGACGCCGCCCACCCAGCCACCGGAACGGTTCGGGTCGTCCTGCTGGGCGGCCCAGCCGTCCTGCCGGGGCCGGTCGTCCGGGGTGGCGTCGTCGGCCCAGCCGCTGGAGCGGGCCTGGTCGTCCTGCTGTCCGGCCGTCCAGCCGCCGGAGCGGTTCGGGTCGTCCTGCTGCTGCCCGGCAGCGGTCCAGCCGCCGGAGCGGGTGGGGTCCTGCGGGGGCTCGGTGTTCCAGCCGCCGGAGCGGGTGGGGTCGTCCTGGG
>NZ_JBEYTP010000001.1:0-191594 GCF_040643125.1 Micromonospora sp. NPDC047465 | reverse complement strand
GCGGGCCAGGGCTGCGGGGCGGGGGCGGCCTGCGGGACCTGGGCGGCGCCGCGCGCGGCGGGCTCGGGCTGCGCCCACGCCGGGGAGGGTTGCTCGGCCTGGGCCCAGGCGGGCTGGTCGGGGGCGGCGTGCGGCGGGGCGGCGGCGGCCCATGCGGGACCGGGCTGCTCTGCCGGCGCGCCGGCCCACGCCGGCTGTGGGGGCCCGCCGGGGGGTCCCCAGGAGGCGGGCGGGGCGGGGTCGGCCTGCTGCGGGGCCTGGCCGGCGCCCCAGGCGGGGGCCGCCTGCTGCTCGTTCTGGTTTGCCCAGGCGGGAGGGTTCGGCTGCCCGGACGGTGGCGGGGGTGCCCAGCCCAGGTCGGGGGCGCCACCGTAGCCGTTGCCCTCCTGCGCCGGGCGGTCGCCGTACGGCGCCGGTCCGCCGGCGCCCGGCGACACCTCGTCCGGCTGCTGGCCGGGGTGGTGCGTGCCCTCGGACGTCATGCGTGCGCCTCCTCCATCACCTGTCGGCCGCCGCTGCCGATCGGTCTGCTCGGCAGGGTGGCCGGCGTCGCCGGTGTACCGACCGTGCCGGCTCCCCGCACCGTATCCGGTGACTGCCCGAGGGCTTCCGGGGAGCACCGGCCGTCACTCCCTGTGGCCGGGTGGTGTCGAGCGGCTTCTATCGACTCGACCTGCTCCCGGTCGGCGGGCGACGACCGAAGCCCACCGTACCGGGCGCTGCGGCGGGGTGGAATCCCGGTGTCAATGGGTGTGAAACGCCGATGGCCCGCCCGGGCGGACCGGGCGGGCCATCGATCTGGAGGAGGTGAGGAACGATCTGGGCGTCAGCTCATGTGACGCTGGGCGATGGCGAGGATCTCTTCGCGGACCGCGGGCGAGTTGGCGGAGCGCAGCGCGTGCTCGATGGCACGGGCGCGGCGGTTGGCGTCGCGGCGGTTACGGATTCGCTCGATCATGCTCATGGTGGTCTCTCCTCCTGGCTATTCGGTTGTCAGCCCCTGATGTCTCTATTGAACCGCAGAACGGCCCTAACTTCCATCGATTATTAGGTGAGCTGGGACACGAGCCGAACAATCGAAGGTGAAACCGGCCCGGGAACCGATGTTTCTGTCTCCCAACGGTCACGGCCGGTGTGCCGGGCGTTCACCCGAGGCACACCGGCCGTGGCTGGTGTCGAGACCCGTCAGGTCCAGGCGAGCAGCGCCGCCTCCGGGTCGGCCAGGAAGTCCCCGATGTCACGCAGGAACTTCGAGCCCAGCTCGCCGTCGATGATCCGGTGGTCGAACGACAGGCCCAGCGTGGTGACCTGGCGCGGGCGGACCTTGCCCTTGTGCACCCAGGGCATCTCGCGTACGGCGCCGAAGGCCAGGATCGCCGACTCGCCCGGGGGCAGGATCGGCGTGCCCGTGTCCACGCCGAAGACACCCACGTTGGTGATCGTCAGCGTGCCGCCCGACATGTCGGCCGGCGAGGTCTTCCCCGCCTTGGCCGTCTGCACCAGGTCGGTCATCGCGTCCGCCAACTCGCGCAGCGAGAGCCGGCCGGCGTCCTTGATGTTCGGCACGATCAGCCCCCGCTCGGTGGCCGCCGCGATGCCCAGGTTGACGTAGTCCTTGACCACGATCTCGTCGCCGGCCCAGGTCGAGTTGACCATCGGGTGGCGCCTGACCGCCAGCAGCACCGCCTTGGCGACCAGCAGCAGCGGCGAGACCCGCACGTCGCGCCACTCCCGCCGGCCGCGGAGCCGGTCCAGGGCCTTCATCGCCCGGGTCACGTCGACGGTCAGGAACTCCGTCACGTGCGGGGCGGTGAACGCCGAGCGGGACATGTTCTCGGCGGTGAGCTTGCGTACCCCCTTGACCGGGATGCGCTGCTCGCGGTCCGCGCCGAAGCTCGCCGCCGCCGTGGCCGGGGCCGCCACCGTCAGCGGCTCGGCCGCCGCCGGGGTCCCACTCGCCGCCCGCTGCACGTCCTCCCGGGTGATCGAGCCCAGCGGGCCCGATCCGGTCAGCGCGGACAGGTCGACGCCGAGGTCCTTGGCGAGCTTGCGGACCGGAGGCTTGGCCAGCACCGGGCCGCCGGCCCGGCCGTGGCCGTTCGACGGCGCGGTCGGTACCGGGGCCGCCGGAGCGACCGGGGCCGGCGGAGCGGCCGGAGCCACCGGAGCCACCGGAGCGGCCGGAGCCACCGGAGCGGCCGGGGCCGCCGCCTGCGCCGGCACCGGGGTGCCGCCCTTGCGCGGGCGCCGCTTGGCGGCGGTGGTCCGCGGGCCGTAGCCCACCAGCACGGCGGTACGCCCACCCGGGGCCGGACCGCCGATCAGGCCCGGCTCGACCGCGCCCTCGGCCGGCGCCACCTCGACCGCGGCCAGCGACGCCGCCGACGGGGCGGGCAGGTCGGCGGCCGGCGCACCGGTCGTCGACGCCTCGATCGGCCCGGCGCCCGGATCGGTGTCGATCGCGATGATCGGCGTGCCGACCTCGACCGTGGTCCCCTCCGGGTGGAAGATCGCCTGCACCTGGCCGGCCCACTTCGCGGGGATCTCGACGGCCGCCTTGGCCGTCTCCACCTCGACGATCGGCTGGTTCAGCTCGATGACGTCGCCGACCTTGACCAGCCAGGCGAGGATCTCGCCCTCGGTCAGGCCCTCGCCCAGGTCGGGAAGGTTGAACTCCTTGATCCGCGACATGCCGCTCACCAGCCGAAGGTGCGGTCGACGGCGTCGAGCACCCGGTCGAGGTCGGGAAGGTACTCCTCCTCCACCCGGGAGGCCGGGTAGGGGGTGTCGAAGCCCGTCACCCGCAGCACCGGGGACTCCAGGGAGTAGAAGCACTCCTCGGTCACCCGGGCCGCGATCTCCGAGCCCAGGCCCAGGTTGCCCGGGGCCTCGTGCACGACCACGCAGCGGCCGGTGCGCTTCACCGACTCGTACGCGGCGGTCAGGTCCAGCGGGGAGAGCGTGCGCAGGTCGATGACCTCCAGCTCGCGGCCGTCCTCGGCCGCGGCCGTCGCCGCGTCCAGGCAGGTCCGCACCATCGGCCCGTACGCCAGCAGGGTGGCGTCGGTGCCGGCCCGGGCGACCCGGGCGGAGTGCAGCGGGTACGCCTCGGACAGCGGGGCGTCCAGCTCGACCGGGCCCTTCTCCCAGTAGCGCCGCTTCGGCTCCATGAACACGATCGGGTCGTCCGAGGCGATGGCCTGCTGGATCATCGTGTACGCGTCCTGCGGGCTGGCGCAGCTCACCACCTTGAGACCGGCGGTGTGGGCGAAGTACGCCTCCGGCGACTCCGAGTGGTGCTCGACCGCGCCGATGCCGCCGCCGAAGGGGATCCGGATGACCATCGGGATCCTGACCTTGCCCTGCGAGCGGTAGTGCATCTTCGCCACCTGCGACACGATCTGGTCGTACGCGGGGTAGACGAAGCCGTCGAACTGGATCTCGCAGACGGGGCGGTAGCCGCGGATGGCGAGGCCGACCGCGGTGCCGATGATGCCGGACTCGGCGAGCGGGGTGTCGATCACCCGCTGCTCGCCGAAGTCCTTCTGGAGGCCGTCGGTGATCCGGAAGACGCCGCCGAGCTTGCCGACGTCCTCGCCCATGATGACGACCTTCGGGTCGTTCTCCAGGGCCTTGCGCAGGCCGGTGTTGAGGGCCTTGCCGAGGGTGAGCGTCTCCGTGGCCATCAGTGGGCGCTCCCCTCGAACGACTCCATGTACCTGCTGAACTGCGCCCGCTGCTCGTCGAGCTCGGGGGACCCGGTGGGGTAGACGTGGTCGAACATCGTCACGGGCTCCGGGTTGGGCATGGCGAGCACCCGCTCGCGCAGGTGCACCGACTCGGTGCGGGCCTGCTCGTCGACGTCGGCGAAGAAGTCCGCGTCGGCGATCTGCTGCTTGGTCAGGAACGCCTTCATCCGGGCGATCGGGTCCTTGGCCTGCCAGGCCTCGACCTCGCTGGCGATCCGGTAGCGGGTCGGGTCGTCGGAGGTGGTGTGCGCGCCCATCCGGTAGGTGTAGGCCTCGATCAGGCTGGGGCCCTGGCCGAGCCGGGCGTTGTCCAGCGCGTGCCGGGTCACCGCGTACGACGCGAGCACGTCGTTGCCGTCCACCCGGACCCCGGGGAAGCCGAAGCCGCCCGCCCGCTGGTAGAGCGGGACACGGGTCTGCCGCTCCAGCGGCTCGGAGATGGCGTACTGGTTGTTCTGGCAGAAGAACACCAGGGGGGCGTTGAAGACGCTGGCCCAGACGAACGACTCGTTGACGTCGCCCTGGCTGGTGGCGCCGTCGCCGAAGTAGGCGATCACCGCCTCGCCGTCCTCGGTCCCGGTCTTGCCGTCCATGCTGACGCCCATGGCGTACCCGGTCGCGTGCAGGGTCTGTGCCCCGATCACGATCGTGTACATGTTGAACTTGAACTCGTTCGGGTCCCAGCCGCCCTGGTCGACGCCCCGGAACAGGCCGAGCGGCATGATCGGGTCGATGCCCCGGCAGTAGAGGACGCCGTGCTCCCGGTAGGTCGGGAAGGCCATGTCCTGGGTGCGCAGCGCACGCCCGGAGCCGACCTGCGCGGCCTCCTGGCCCAGCAGGCTGGCCCACAGGCCCAGCTCGCCCTGGCGCTGCAACGCGGTGGCCTCGGCGTCGAGCTTGCGCACCAGCACGAGGTCGCGGTAGAGCCCGCGGTACTCCTCGTCGGTGAAGTCGACGCGGTACTCCGTCCCGTCCGGGCCGGTCGCGCTCTCGATCCGCTCACCCTCCGGGGTGAGCAACTGCACCAGCTGCGGGTCGCCGGTCGCGCCCTTCCTGGAGCGGGGTGCGGCCCGCCGGCCGCGGCTGGAGACCCCGGGGTCGCCCTTTGCCATCCGTCTCTCCCTGTCTGTCTGCGTCGGCACCGGGGGGTCACCCGGCCGCGCAACTCGTGCGCCTGTCCGGCTGGTGCCGGACCGGTTCCTGGCGGCCGCGCCTAGCCCCGGTGGGGGTTGCCGCGCGGCGTGAAGCCGGATTCTTGGCCGAACCCGGTTCGGGAGCGCCGGCGCCCAGCCGCGCCTGCCGCGGGGGTGCGCGGAGGTCGAGGCTGCGTTGCCGTCGTGGTCCATATTCGCATCACACGTGAGCGCGCCCACAGTACGCCCGCCCCGCACCGGGAGGGCGGCCCGCTTCGTTACACGAAGCGCCGGGTGTCCGTTCCATCGACTCGCGGCCGATCCGGCGATGGTTCGTCACCGTTCGGCCAGATACGCGTGTCGACACGCGGTAGGGGGTTGGCTGACGGAGCGTCACTGGGCAGGCTGATTGGCGGGAGGATGGCCCAGGTCGAGCGGTTTGCCGGTTCCTCTCGGCGATGCGGGTGCCGCCGGGCGGTTCGGGTCGGGCGCCGTCGCGGTGTCCCGCTGCCCCCGGCCGGCGGGAGGCCAACGAGGAGGAGTGCGCGGTGTCCGATCCAGTCGAAGGCCCCGGTGCCCCGTTCCTCGGTCGGCACCGTGCGGCCGGTGGCTACCGCCGACTGGTGGGCGCCCACCGGGCGCCCGGGTCCGGCGGGCCGCCCCGGGGCTACCTGTTCACCGTGGCGCTGCTCGCCGGCACCGCGTCGATGCCGATCCTCGCCGCGATCAGCACCGGCTCCGCCACGGTCGGCAGCACCGCCCTGCCCGAGAGCGGCACCCCGTTCCTGCCCACGCCCTCCGTGGGCCCGGTGGTGATCCCGGTACCGGCGACGAACCAGCCGGCGGTCGCCCCGTCGACCCCGTCCCCGGCCGTGGCGACCCCCAGCACCTGGCGGCCCGCCGCGCCGGCCCCGCGTACGCCGGTCGTGGCGGCGCCGGGCCCGGGGTCGGTGGTGCGGCCCGCTCCCCCGCCCCCGCCCGCGGTGGTCCCGTCGCGCCCGCCGGGCGGCCGGCCGGTTCCGCTGCCCTCACCGAGCCCGTCACCCAGCCCGTCCACGTCGCCCTCGCCCGAGCCGACCCCCTCGCCGAGTCCGTCCCCGGTGATCACGGCGACCGGCTCGCCGACCCCGGGACCGTCGGCGGAGCCCACGAGCACCGGCTCGCCGCCGCCTGCCGACCCCACGCCGACCCCCGGTCCCACGCCGACCTCGTCCCCGACCGGCCCACGGCCCGCCGAGGCTTCCCGCCTTACGGTCGAGCCGGCCGGAGTGCGGGCCGGCGCCGGGCGGCCACGGGTACGGTGACGGCCGACGGCAGGTGAGCCGCCCGACGGCGCAGCGCGGGTCGGGCCGCCGGTGGGTGGACGGGGTGGCTCCGGGCGCGGCCCGGGGCGGAGCAGAGGCGGAGCGCTGAGCGGAGCGGACGGCACGGGCGCAGGGCCCTCGACCCGCCCGGACGCCGTGCCGCGTCCCGGCCCCACGCTGCGGCTCGCCCGGCTCGTCACCGAGCTGACCGCGCCCGCGGTGCTGGTCTCCCTGCTGACCGTGGCGGTCGGCTGGCACAGCACCCGGGGCACGCACGGGCTGGCCTGGGGCCTGCTCGCCACCCTCTTCGTCAGCGGCATCCCGTTCGCGTACATCGTCGGCGGGGTGCGCCGGGGCCGGTTCACCGACCACCACGTGGGCGTCCGCGAGCAGCGCCGCGTCCCGCTGCTGTTCGGCCTCTGCTCGGTGGCCGCCGGCCTGGCCCTGCTCGCGGTCCTCGGCGCGCCCCGCCCGGTGCTGGCCCTGGCCGCCGCCGGGCTGCTCGGCCTGGTGGTCGCCGTGGCCGTCAGCCACTGGTGGAAGATGTCGATCCACTCGGCGGTGGCCGCCGGCACGGTGGTGGTGCTGGTGCTGACGTTCGGCGCCGCGCTGCTGGCGACCGCGCCGCTGCTCGCGCTCGTCGGCTGGTCCCGGGTCCGCCTGAACGACCACACCGTGCCCCAGGTGGTCGCGGGAGCCCTGCTCGGCGCACTGATCGCGGGCGTCGTCTTCGCGCCCCTCCGCTGACCCGCCCGGCGCCCGTCCTCCGCCCACCGCCCGGCCGTCCGCCACGAGGTCGGTGGCGGGGTGGATCGTCCCGACCGCCGCCGACCTCACGATCAACGCGGGCCTTGCGCGGAACCGGTCAGGCGCCCTCGTCGGCCAGGCGGTGGCGGTTGGCCTCGATCCAGGCGTCCAGGGCGGCCGGGTCGTCCGGGTCGACGCCGTCGGCCATCAACTGCGCTACGGCGGCGGTGGCGGGGCTGCGCCGCTCGCCCGTGCTGTAGAGGCGGGCGAACTCCGGCACCATCTCCTCGATCGCCGTGTCGGTCTGCGCCGCCGCCCGCTCCGGCAGACCGCGCTTGCGGGCGGCGTACGCGGCCCAGCCGCGCAGCACCCGGGGCAGCAGGGCGGCGTCGTCCATGTCCAGCACCGCCCGCCGGTGCACCCAGTCCAGCAGGAACAGCCCGGACACGGTCGGGCTCCACCGCATCGGGTCGGCGTCGGGGAAGCTGGCCGCGTGGTCCAGCAGCAGGCTGAGGCAGAAGTGCAGCGAGGCCAGCTCCGCCCCGTCGACGGCGTCCAGGCCGAACCGGGCCGCCTCCGGCGAGGCGAGGAACCGGCGGACCAGCTCCGTACGCTCGGCGGCGGAGAGCGGCTCGACGGCGGGCGCGGGCACGGTGCGGACGGGGTGGGGCAACCGCGCCAGCCGGGCGCCGAGCAGGGCGCGGTCGGTGGCCAGCGAGCCCTCCCCGGGCAGCTCGCTCAGGCCGTCGGTGATCGCCAGGTGCCGGCCCACCTCGGCGTGCATCCGGGCCGGCTCCTCGTCGCGGAACCAGGTCAGCTCGTCCCCGGCGCACATCTGCCGCACCTGGTCGAGGATCCGGTCGGGCGGCCCGCCGACGAAGACGTCCTTGGTGATGCCGATGTTGTGGTCGAGCAGCGTCACCACCGCGTGCGCCGGCCCGCCGGCCGGGTCGTCGTACGCGAAGGTCGCCAGGTAGGAGGTCTGGTCGCCGTACACGTCGCCGTAGGACCAGCAGCCGGTGAGGTGGACCCGGCCGAGGTGGGCGGCCCAGGCGGGGGTGGCGGCGCCGGGGCGGACCCGGGTGGCGCCCTCGGCGTCGGGCACCAGCGCGGCGAAGACCGAGCGGACGGTGGTCGCGGCGGCCGAGCGGCGACGGGAGGTGGCGGCCAGGAAACCGGCCACGAATTCCCGCACCGCGCTGTCACGGTCGGTCTCCGCGACCGCGTAGACGCTGCCGAGCAGGGCCGCGCCGAGCATCTCCGCGTCGAGGGCGTTCTCCAGCTTGGCCACGTCGCGGGCGGCGTGCAGCACCGCGTCGTACGGGGTCTGAGGCGTTCCCATCCACCGACCCTACGCTGCCGCCCGGCTCCGGACGGCACGAGCGACCCGAGCATCGCCCGCGTCGTGGACACCCACCACCGCCGACCCGCGGCTGCCGCCGACGTGTGCCCGGGTCAGCGGCCGGCGGCGTCCCGCAGGGCCGCCCGGGCCTCGGCGTAGGAGGCGAGCACCGCCCGCACCGGTGCCAGCACCTGCTCCTCGCCGACCGTCGTCACCCGCTCGGTGAGCCGGTGCTCGGCGCGGCGGCGGGCGCGGCGGGCCGCCCACCGGACGGCCGGCCTGGTCAGGGCCGCCACCAGCAGCCCGGCGAGCAGGCCGCCGAGGAGCAGCAGGGTGGGCAGCGGCACCTCGCCGACGGTCGGGTCGGCCAGCTCCGGCAGGCCCAGCGCGCGCAGCCCGTAGCCGAGCGCCAGCCAGGCGAGCCCGGCCAGCGCGGCCAGGGTCACCAGCCACTGGAGGCCGCCGACGATCCGCCACCAGAGCGGCCGGCGGTCCATGCCGAGGTCGGTGCCGGCGACCGCGCGGTCCAGCGCGTCCGGCAGGTCGCCGAGGCGCGACCGGGCGGCGGCGGTCACCGCGGCGGGCCAGGAGGCGGGCAGTTCCGCCCCGGCCCGGTCGGCCACGGACCGGATCGCCAGCCCGAGCGCGGAGCGTTGCGCGGCGGTGGGGTCGGGCACCGAGGTCGCGGCGACCAGGCTCTCCGCCGGGTCGTCGCGCTCGCCGGTCGGGCCGGGCAGGTGCAGCCGACGCAGCGGGTCGGGCCGCAGCCGCCGCCAGCCCCGGACCAGCGGCCAGCCGGTGGCGGCGGCGCCCCGGTGCCGGTACGCCTGCTCGACCGCCTCGGCGACCGTCGGCACCCCGGCGGCGCCGGCCAGCGCCCGGTGCAGCGCGGCGACGGCGGCCTCGTCCGGCCCGGCGGCCGGCGGCCCGGCCCCGACCAGCTCGTCGAGCCCGGCCACCACCGTGTCCACGTCACCCTGGAGCCGGCGCAGCGCGGCCTGCCGCCCGGCCACCGTCCGTTCCAGCGCCTCCCGGAGCCCGACCATGCCCGCCGGTTCCACGGCGGTGGTGGCCTGCAGCGGCACGCCGGCCAGGCCGTCCGCGTCGAGCAGGCGGCGCAGGTCGGCCAGCACCCGGGGCAGCTCGGCCGGGGGCAGCCGGTCGGCCTGGTTGAGCACGACCAGCGTGACGTCCCTGTGCCGGTGGAACTCGCGCAGGTAGCTGGTGTGGATGACGCGGTCGGCGTACTTCTGCGGGTCGACCACCCAGACCACGAGGTCGACCAGGCCGAGCAGGCGGTCCACCTCCAGCCGGTGGGACCTCTGCACCGAGTCGAAGTCGGGCAGGTCGAGCAGGATCAGCCCGTGCAGGGCGGACTCGTCGTCGCCGTCGAGCACGCTCTCCCGGACGAACCGGTGCCGGGGCAGCACGCCGACCCAGTCGAGCAGCCGGTTGCCGCCGTCGAGCGGCCCCCAGACGCAGGCGTGCGTGACGCCGGTGGTGGGGCGGCGCACGCCGACCGGGGAGAGCTCCATCCGGGCGAGCGCGTTGAACAGGCTGGACTTGCCGCTGCCGGTCGCGCCGGCGAGGGCCACCACGGTGTGGTCGCGGGAGAGCGCCAGCCGGGTGCCGGCCCGCTCGACCAGGGTGTGCGCCGGCACGAGTCGCGAATCCGGCAGGTGGCCATCGACGACCGCGAGGAACCGGCGTACGGCGTCGAGGCGGGCGATCAGCGCGTCGGCGTCCACCTGTCGGTCACCACGGAACGCCTCGCGCATCCGCCCGACGATGTTCGTCATGATCCTCCGCCCTCGGCGCCGGGGAGGCGCGCGGCGTCCGCGTCGGCGAGGCCACTGCGATGCCGGGCCATCTCCACCCCGTTGCCGGCCCGGCGCAGGGCCTCCGCGGTGTCCGCGGCGGGCCGGGCCTCCGTCGTCCGAACCAGGTAGCGGGCGGCCTCGTCGTCCAGCAGGGCCCGCACCCGCTCCAGCAGGTCGGCCCGGGCCTTGGCGGCGAGCGTACGCACGGCCTGGTCGCCGAAGACCGCCTGGAGCACGGTCTGCGCGGCGACCGTGGTGCCGGCCCCGGTGGCGACCTCCAGCCCGGTCGGGATGAACGCGGTCGAGGCGAACACGGCGATCATCACGGCGAGCCCGGTGGCGTTGACGGCGTACGCGGCCGTGCGGGCCACGAAGCGCCGGTCGCCGCCCTCGACCCGCACCAGCTCCAGCACGCCGCGCTGCCACTCCCGGACCAGGCGCTCGGCCCGCTCGGGCAGGTCGCCGGCGGGGTGGGCAAGCCCCGGTTCGAGCAGCGCCGCCCCGGCGGGATGCGCCTTCCACCCGGTGTACGCGTTCTCCGCCGCCTCGGCGGCGACACCGCGCAGCAGAGTCACCAGCTGGGACTCGATCGCCTCGCGTAGCTCCGAGGCGGGCGCGGGACGGCCGGTGACGGCGCTCACCATCCGGTCGCGGAGCCGCCCGATCCGGGCCTCCAGCGTGCGGAAGAACTCCCCGGTGCCGACGAACTCCTGCCAGCGGGCGAGCACCTCGCCACGGAGCAGCCGACCGTCCTTCAGCCCCTGCTCGACGGTCCGGTGCGCCCCCCGGTACGCCGCCCGCACCCGCTCGTCGAGCGCGTCGGCGGCGGTCACCTGCTCGTCGGCGGCGTCGGCGAGCCCCTCGACCGCCGGGCGCAGCGCGGCGAGTGCGCCGTCGAGGGTCTGCCGGACCACGGCCGCCCGGGCGTCGGCGTCGGCGGCCAGCCGGGCGAACCAGGCGGAGAGCGGCGCGGTCACCCGGTCGGGCAGCAGACCCTGCCCGTCGACCCAGGTCTCGGGCAGCACGAACAGCGGGGCCGCGCCGAGATCCTGCGCGGCGAGCATCTCCGACAGGTGGGCGGCAACCTCGTCGGCCGCCTCCGGGGGCACCCGGTCCAGCACCATGGCGATCACCGCGCCCCGGGCCCGGGCGCCGCGCAGCAGCTCCCAGGGGACCGCGTCGGCGTAGCGGGCGGCGGTGGTGACGAAGAGCCAGAGGTCGGCGGCGGCCAGGAGCTGGCCGGCCAGGGCCCGGTTGGCGTCGACCACCGAGTCGATGTCGGGGGCGTCGAGGAAGGCCAACCCGGGCGGCAGGGCGGGGGCGGTGACCAGTTGCAGGGTGTGCGGGTCCTCGCTGGGCTCGTTGGTGCGGGTGAGGCCGGGCAGCAGCTCGCCCTGACGGAACCAGCCGGAGTCGGCCGGGCTGCACACCAGCACCGGGGAGCGGGTGGTGGGCCGGAGCACCCCGGCCGCGCTCACCCGCGCCTGCACCAGGCTGTTGACCAGGGTGGACTTGCCCGCGCCGGTGGACCCGCCGACCACCACGAGCAGCGGCGCGTCGAGCCGGCGCAGCCGGGGCAGCAGGTAGTCGTCGAGCTGGTCGGTGAGGCTCCCGGCGGCCCGTCGGGCGGGCTCGGCGGAGGGCAGCGCCAGCGGGAACCGGGCCGCCCCGATCGCGGCGCGCAGGCCGGCCAGCGCGGTGGGCAGGCTGTCGTCCCCGGTGGTGGCGGGCCGGTCCTCCCCGGCGTCCGCGGAGCCGGTGCGGGCTGCGACGGTGGGCGCGTCGGCCTGGGTGGCGGAGTCGCCGTGCGTCGTCACCGCTAAAGCGTGCCCGACCGACGCAAGGGAAGACAACCGGCCGGTAGTACCCGTGACTTGCGTCGGGTCGGCTCAACCTCGACTTGACGATTTCCGGGGGCGTGGCACTATTGAGTCAAGTTCACTCAACTTGTGGTGGGGTCGCTGCGTGCGGCACCCGCCACGCAGCTCAGGGCGGTGCCCACGAGCGCTCACAACGTCACGAAGCGAGGAAGCGAAGATGGCACGTGCGGTCGGTATCGACCTCGGCACGACGAACTCCTGCGTCAGCGTCCTGGAGGGCGGTGAGCCCACCGTCATCGCCAACGCTGAGGGCTCGCGGACGACCCCGTCGATCGTCGCGTTCGCCCGCAACGGCGAGGTGCTCGTCGGTGAGGTCGCCAAGCGCCAGGCGGTGACCAACCCGGACCGGACGATCCGCTCGGTCAAGCGGGAGGTCGGCACCAACTGGTCCGTCGACATCGACGGCAAGAAGTACACCCCGCAGGAGATCTCGGCCCGCACACTGATGAAGCTCAAGCGGGACGCCGAGGCGTACCTGGGCGAGCAGATCACCGACGCGGTGATCACCGTCCCGGCCTACTTCAACGACAGCCAGCGCCAGGCCACCAAGGAGGCCGGCGAGATCGCCGGCTTCAACGTGCTGCGGATCGTGAACGAGCCGACCGCGGCGGCCCTGGCGTACGGGCTGGACAAGGGCTCCAAGGAGCAGACCGTCCTGGTCTTCGACCTCGGCGGCGGCACCTTCGACGTGTCGCTGCTCGAGCTGGCCGAGGGCGTCATCGAGGTCAAGTCGACCAGCGGTGACAACGACCTCGGTGGTGACGACTGGGACCAGCGCATCATCGACCACCTGGTGAAGACCTTCCGGGGCGAGCACGGCATCGACCTGGCCCAGGACAAGATGGCCCTGCAGCGGCTCCGCGAGGCGGCCGAGAAGGCCAAGATCGAGCTGTCCGCCGCCACCACCACCAACATCAACCTGCCGTACATCACGGCCGGCGCGGCGGGCCCGCTGCACCTGGACGTGACGCTCAGCCGGGCCGAGTTCCAGCGGATGACGCAGGACCTGCTGGACCGCTGCAAGGGCCCGTTCGAGCAGGCCGTAAAGGACGCCGGCATCAAGGTCTCCGACGTCGAGCACGTCATCCTGGTCGGCGGCTCGACCCGCATGCCGGCCGTGACCGACCTGGTCAAGCAGCTCACCGGCAGGGAGCCCAACAAGGGCGTCAACCCGGACGAGGTCGTCGCCGTCGGCGCCGCCCTGCAGGCCGGTGTGCTCAAGGGCGAGGTCAAGGACGTCCTGCTGCTCGACGTGACCCCGCTGAGCCTGGGCATCGAGACCAAGGGCGGCATCTTCACCAAGCTGATCGAGCGCAACACCACCATCCCGACCAAGCGCTCCGAGGTCTTCACCACGGCGGACGACAACCAGCCCTCGGTGCTGATCCAGGTGTTCCAGGGCGAGCGGGAGATCGCGGCCTACAACAAGAAGCTCGGCACCTTCGAGCTGACCGGCCTCCCGCCGGCGCCGCGCGGCGTGCCGCAGATCGAGGTCACCTTCGACATCGACGCCAACGGCATCGTCAACGTCCACGCCAAGGACCTCGGCACCGGCAAGGAGCAGAAGATGACGATCACCGGCGGCTCCTCGCTGCCGAAGGACGACATCGAGCGCATGCGCCGCGACGCCGAGGAGCACGCCGAGGACGACAAGCGCCGCCGCGACGAGGCCGAGACCCGCAACCTGGCCGAGGCGCTCCAGTGGCAGACCGAGAAGTTCCTGGCCGAGAGCGGCGACAAGCTGCCGTCGGAGTCCCGTGACCAGATCAACGAGGCGCTCGGCGAGCTGCGTGGCGCCCTCGGTGGTCAGGACATCGAGAAGATCAAGTCGGCGCACGAGCGGCTGGCGCAGGTCTCCCAGCAGGCCGGTTCGCTGCTCTACAGCCAGCAGGGCGAGCAGCCGGGCGAGGCCGGTCCGGGTGCCGCGGGTGCGGCGGGCGCCGGGGCGACCGGTGGCGCGCAGGCCGGTGGCGCGGACGACGTGGTCGACGCGGAGATCGTGGACGAGGACAAGAAGTGACGGTCCGTCCCGGACACGGCACCACGGCAGAGGGATGAGGTAGCCCATGACGGAGAAGCCACGAGCCGCCGACCCGGGTGCGACCGGGTCGACGCCGGGTGGCTCCGCGCCCGCCGAGCAGGCCGGCGACGGGCCGCGGGTCGTCATCCGCAACAACCGCAAGATCAGCGAGACCAGCGAGACCAGCGAGTCGGCGGCGACCGCCGCCGACGCCGGGTCGGACGTCCCGGCCGAGGGCCTGGTCGAGGAGGCCGAGGTCGTGGTCGACGAGATCGAGGTCGAGGCGGCCGAGGTGGCCGGCCCGCCGGTGGTGGACGCCCCGGCACAGCCGGCCGACGGCGGCGGGACCGCGCTCGGCGCCGAACTGGAGGCGCTGCGCAAGGACCTCGACGAGCGGACCCGGGACCTGCAGCGGGTGACGGCGGAGTACGCCAACTACCGCAAGCGGGTGGACCGGGACAAGGGTCTGGTCACCGAGCAGGCGACCGGGGCGATGCTCGCCGCGCTGCTGCCGATCCTCGACGACCTGGACCGGGCCCGCGAGCACGGCGACCTGGTCGGGCCGTTCGGCACGATGGCCGAGCAGCTCACGGCGGCGCTCGGCAAGTTCGGGCTGACGGCGTTCGGCGAGCAGGGCGACCCGTTCGACCCGACCCGGCACGAGGCGGTGGCCCACCAGACCTCGGCCGACGTCACCGAGCCGACCTGCGTGCAGGTGATGCGTCGGGGCTACCAGGTCGGGGAGCGGCTGCTGCGACCCGCCATGGTCGCGGTCGCCGACCCGGAGTAGTGCGCAACGACGACCGGATCGTCCCGCCCACCCCGAACAGGTGGGCGGGACGGTCGGTCCCCAGGTAGGGAGGGGGTGGACCGGTGAGTTCCAAGGACTGGATCGAGAAGGACTTCTACGCCGTGCTGGGCGTGGACAAGGCCGCCTCCGGCGACGACATCAAGAAGGCGTACCGGAAGCTGGCGCGGGATTCGCACCCGGACCACAACCCCGGTGACCCGAAGGCCGAGGAGCGTTTCAAGGCCGCCTCCGAGGCGTACGCGGTGCTCGGCGACGACGCCAAGCGCCGTGAGTACGACGAGCTGCGCTCGCTGTTCGGCTCGGGCGCGTTCCGGCGCAACGCCCGTGGCGCCGGCCAGCCCGGCGGCATGCCGTTCGACGTCTCCGACCTGTTCGGGGGCGCGGCGGGTGGGGCTGGCGACCGCCGCTTCGGCGGGGCCGGCTTCCAGGACCTGTTCAGTTCGATCTTCTCCGGCGGCGCCGCTGGTCCCGGCGGCGGGCCGGCCTCACCTCGGGGCCCGGCGCGGGGCCGGGACGTCGAGGCCGAGGTGGCCCTCGACTTCGGCGACGCCGTACGCGGGGTGACCGTCCCGTTGACGCTGCGCGCCCCGGGGGTCTGCGACACCTGCCACGGCAACGGGGCCAAGCCCGGCACCCAGCCGCGCACCTGCCCGGTGTGCCACGGCGCCGGGACCACCACCCGCAACCAGGGGTCGTTCAGCTTCTCCGAGCCGTGCCGCAACTGCCAGGGCGTGGGCACGATCGTGGAGGAGAAGTGCCCGGAGTGCCAGGGCACCGGCGGGGTCACCAAGACCCGCACGCTGAACGTCCGCTTCCCGGCCGGGGTGGCCGACGGCCAGAAGATCCGGCTGGCGGGGCGGGGCGAGCCCGGCGCGCGGGGCGGCCCGGCCGGCGACCTCTTCGTACACGTCAAGGTGCGACCGGACGAGCTGTTCGGGCGTACGGGCGACGACCTCACGCTGACCGTGCCGATCACGTTCGCGGAGGCCGTGCTCGGCACGGACCTGCGGGTGCCCACCCTCGACGGCGCGGTGACCCTGCGGGTGCCGCCGGGCACGCCGAGCGGCCGGATCCTGCGGGCCCGCGGCAAGGGGGTGGTCCGTCGTGACGGGCAGGCGGGTGACCTGCTGGTGACCCTCGACGTGGTGGTGCCCGCGCGGGTGTCCGACGAGGCGCGTACGGCGTTGGAGAGCTTCGCCGCGCAGACCCCGCCGGCCGCCCGGGAACATCTCGACGCGCGGGTGCGTCGATTCAGTTGACCCGGTGTTCAGTCGGCTCGGTGGAGTGCACGCGGAGGTGAGCGGGATGTCGGACGAGTTCGTCGGTTCGGGTGACCCTGCCTACGAGGCCAAGGTGCTGATGATCTCGGTGGCGGCACGGATGGCGGGGATGCACCCGCAGACCCTGCGCCAGTACGACCGGCTGGGCCTGGTCCAGCCGGGTCGGGCGGCCGGCGGCGGCCGCCGCTACAGCGTGCGGGACGTGGTGCTGCTGCGCGAGGTGCAGCGGCTCAGCCAGGACGACGGCATCAACCTGGCGGGGGTCAAGCGCATCATCGGGCTGGAGCGGCTGCTGGAGCAGGCCCAGCAGCGGGTGGCCCGGCTGGAGGCGGAGCTGGACGCCGCGTACCGCCGGATCGCCGAGCTGGAGTCGTTGGCCCGCTTTCCGGGCAGCGACCTCGTCCCGACCAACCGCACCTCCACCGCGCTGGTGGTCTGGCGTCCCCGGCGGGGACCCGACCGCTGACGACATTTCACCGCGCCCGGCCGCCCTCCCGCGGCCGGGCGCGGTCGTCTTCCCGCCCCTGCCCCCGCCCGGGACGTGCCGTCCCGGCAAGGGCCCGCGGTTACCGGTTCGCCGGCGGGGACGGCGCCGGATCCGCTAGCCTCAAATTCAGGTCTAACCATCTCAATCCGGACTCCGATGGCAGGGGGAGCCATGACGGAAGCGGCGAGGAAGGTTGCCCAGCAGACCGAGGAACGGCTCGACGAGGTGGCGAAGAACGTCCGGGAGAGATTCGACCGGTTCACCGAGAGCCGCTTCACCGACGAGATCAAGAACGGCAGGTTCGCCGACCAGGTCGACCACGGCATCGACCAGGGACGCGACGAGGCGAGACGCCGCGAGCAGGGCGGATCGGAACACTGACGATCCGCCGACGTGCGGGCCGGGACCCACGGGGGGTCCCGGCCCGTTCGCCGTCCAGAGGCGGGCCGGGACGCCAGAGTTTCCGGGCGGGGGTCCCGGCCCGTTCGCCGTCCAGAGGCGGGCCGGGACGCCAGAGGTTCCGGGCGGGGGTCCCGGCCCGTTCGCCGTCCAGAGGCGGGCCGGGATGCCGGGTGCGCCGTGCGGGTGCGTGGGGGCGCTCAGGCGATGCGGCGGTTCTCCCGGACCAGGCCGCCCTCGCACCAGTCCCGGTAGACGAAGAGCTCCGGCCGGGCCAGCAGCACCCGGCTGTTGTACGCCCAGGTGCGCATCAGGTCGTCGCCGTTCCGCTCGGCCTGCTCGACCAGCTTCCGGAAGCGCCGCTTCGGGTGGGCGCGGAATTTCGTCCGGATGCCGTCGGCGGCGTAGATGTAGAGGCAGTGCAGGGCGAACCGGCGGGCCGGGCAGGTCGCGTCCATCGCCAGGTCGAAGAGCACCGCCACCAGCCGGTCACCGGAGACCAGCAGGTCCCAGTCCGGCGGCATGGAGGTCAGCGGCACGGAGTCGGGCTGGAAGGCCCACGCGCGCAGCTCGGCGGGGGTCGGATCGACGGGGTTGGCAAAGCCGTGGAACGTCGACTCCTGCACGCTCACCGGCCAACCTTCCGCTCTCGTCCGCGGGGGCTCAGGCCGTCCGCGAGCTCTGGCTGCTGGGGCGAAACGGTAACCCGGCGCGTTGACCGGCGGTAGCCCCCGCCGGAGGCAATTCGACAACCGTTGGGCGAGGGCCGGGCCGACCGTACGGTCGACCCGGCCCTCGACGGTGACGTCGGTCAGTCGTGCGCCGGCACCGGTTGGGCCCGCTGGGCCGCGCCGCGCCTCCGCAGCCACCGCTTGAACCACGCGAAGTCGGGCAGCCGCGCCAGCATCGGCCCGGTCACGACCGTGATCAGCACGTACGCCGTGGCGAGCGCCGCCAGCTTCGGGTCGACGCTGCCGGCGGCCACCGCGAGCCCCGCGATGACGATGGAGAACTCTCCCCGGGGCACCAGGGTCAGGCCGGCCCGCCAGCGACCGGGCTCGGCGATGCCGACCCGGCGAGCCGCCAGGTAACCGGTGAGCGTCTTCGTCGCCATGGTGATCACGGCCAGCGCGAGCGCGGGCAGCAGCACCGGCGGGATGTCCCGCGGGTCGGTGACCAGACCGAAGAAGACGAAGAAGACCGCCGCGAAGAGGTCCCGCAGCGGGGTGAGCAGCTCGGTCGCGTGGTGCGCCACCGGCCCGGACAGTGCGATGCCGACCAGGAACGCGCCGACCGCCGCCGACACCTGGAGCTTCGCCGCGATGCCCGCCACCAGCAGGGTCATCCCGAGTACGCCGAGCAGCAGCGCCTCCGGGTCCTTCGCCGACATGGCGGTGGAGATCAGGTTGCCGTACTTGATCGCTACCACCAGCACCAGCAGCACGGTGCCGACCGCGACACCGAGCGCGATGCCGCCGCCCAGCAGGCCGCTGCCGGCGAGCACCGCGGTCGCCAGGGGCAGGTAGAACGCCATCGCCAGGTCCTCGATCACCAGGATCGAGAGGATCACCGGGGTCTCCCGGTTACCGAGGCGGCCCAGGTCGGCGAGGACCTTGGCGATGACCCCCGAGGAGGAGACCCAGGTGATGCCGGCGAGCACCAGGGCGGCGACCCAGTCCCAGCCGAGCAGCAGCGCGAACGCCGCCCCGGGCAGCGCGTTCAGCAGCCCGTCGATCAGGCCGGCCGGGGCCGCGGCGCGCAGGTTGCCGACCAACTCGTTGGCCGAGTACTCCAGGCCCAGCATGACCAGCAGCAGGATCACGCCGATCTCGGCGCCGACCGCGAAGAACTCCTCGCTGGCGGCCAGGGGCAGCAGGCCGCCGTGCCCGAAAGCGAGCCCGGCGAGCAGGTAGAGGGGGATGGGCGAGAGGCCGATCCGGCGGCTCAGCCGGCCGAGGAGGCCGAGCAGGAAGAGCAGTGCGCCGACTTCGATGAGCAGTGTTGTCGTTTCGTGCATCCGCGCCTCAGCCGTCCGGGTCGCTGTCGGCAAGGATGGCTGTCACCCCGTCGAGGCCCTGGCGGGTCCCGACCACGACCACCACGTCACCGGCGGCGAAGCGGAAGGAGGGCTCCGGCGAGACGATCACCTCGCCGTGGCGCAGCACGGCCACGATCGAGGCGCCCGTGCGGGAACGTGCCTGCGTGTCCCCGAGCTTCCGGTTGACGTACTTCGAGCCGGCCGGAATGGCGATCTGCTCGGTGAGCAGGCCGGCGGCCTGCTCCCGCAGCCCGGACAGCTGACCGAGCATCAGCGACGCGCCGAGGATGTCGGCGAGCGCCTCCGCCTCGTCGTCCGTCAGCGGTATGTCGTGCTGACATGAGTCGGGATCGTCCGGGTCGTACAGGACGAGGTCACGGCGGCCATTGCGGTGGGATACCACGCCGAGGCGGCGACCGGACTCCGTCAGCAGATCGTGACGGACCCCGATTCCCGGCAGGGCGGTCTGTTCAACACGTACGCGCACACGGCCAGGCTACCCCTGGTCGGCATGCGTAGATCTTGGCAACGAGCGCCGTTCCGTTGTGTGGTCGCTCAGCGCTTTTCCGCCACGAGAGCGGCCCGTCCAATCGATCACTCAGACACCGCTGGGCACGTCCGGGCCGCGAGAGTGATCCAGCTCACACGCGCAGGGTTGAGCGGAATAGGCTCAACTCTGGTTGTGTCCTTCCCAGTGGACACGCCGATCCGGGGGAGCCCATGAACACGGAACGACTCACCACCAAGAGCCGCGAGACCATCACCGGTGCCGTCGCGATGGCGAACCAGCGCGGTCACGCCACCGTGGAGCCCTGGCACCTGCTGCTGGCACTGCTGGACACCGAGGGCTCGACCGCCGCCGGCCTGCTGCGCGCCGTCGGGGCCGACCCCGCCGAGCTACGCCGGGTCGCCCAGCGCTCGGTCGACGCCCTGCCCGCCGCGCGTGGCTCCAGCATCGCCGAGCCGACCCTGGCCCGCGAGTTCGTCAACGCCATCGGGGCCGCCGAGCAGATCGCCCGGCCGCTCGGCGACGAGTACACCTCCACCGAGCACCTGCTCGCCGGCCTGGCCCGGGTGGGTGGCGCGGTGTCGGGCGCCCTGAAGTCGGCCGGCGCCACCGAGGAGAACCTCGTCGCCGCCTTCCCGACCGTGCGCGGCGGGGACCGGCGGGTCACCACCGCCGACCCCGAGCAGACCTACCAGGCCCTGGCCAAGTACGGCGTGGACCTGACCGCCAGCGCCCGCGACGGCAAGATCGACCCGGTCATCGGCCGGGACTCGGAGATCCGCCGGGTGATCCAGGTGCTGTCCCGGCGTACCAAGAACAACCCGGTGCTGATCGGCGAGCCGGGCGTCGGCAAGACCGCGATCGTCGAGGGCCTGGCCCAGCGGATCGTCGCCGGCGACGTGCCCGAGTCGCTGCGCGACAAGAAGCTGGTCTCGCTCGACCTCGGCGCGATGGTCGCCGGCGCGCAGTACCGGGGCCAGTTCGAGGAGCGGCTGAAGTCCGTCCTGGAGGAGATCAAGAACTCCAACGGGCAGGTCATCACCTTCCTCGACGAGCTGCACACCGTCGTCGGCGCCGGCAAGGGCGAGGGCTCGATGGACGCCGGCAACATGCTCAAGCCGATGCTGGCCCGCGGCGAGCTGCGGATGGTCGGCGCGACCACCCTCGACGAGTACCGCGAGCACATCGAGAAGGACCCGGCCCTGGAGCGCCGCTTCCAGCCGGTGCTGGTCGGCGAGCCGACCATCGAGGACACCATCGGCATCCTGCGCGGCCTCAAGGAGCGCTACGAGGTGCACCACGGCGTACGCATCACCGACGCCGCCCTGGTCGCCGCCGCGTCGCTGTCGGACCGCTACATCACCGACCGGTTCCTGCCGGACAAGGCGATCGACCTGGTCGACGAGTCCGCCTCCCGGCTCCGGATGGAGATCGACTCCCGACCGGTCGAGGTGGACGAGATCGAGCGGGCGGTGCGCCGGCTGGAGATCGAGGAGATGGCGCTGGCCAAGGAGCCCGACGCCGCCTCCGCCGAGCGGCTGGAGCGGCTGCGCAAGGAGCTGGCCGACAAGCGCGAGCAGCTCACCGCCCTCGCCGACCGCTGGAAGCTGGAGAAGGACCACATCACCAAGCTCTCCACCGCCAAGGAGGAGCTGGAGCGGCTCGGCGGCGAGGCCGAGCGGGCCGAGCGCGACGGCGAGCTGGAGCGCGCCGCCGAGCTGCGCTACGGCCGGATTCCCGCCCTCAAGGCCGGACTGAAGCAGGCCGAGGAGGAGCTGGCCCGGCTCCAGGCCGACGGCGCGATGCTCAAGGAGGAGGTCGGCGCCGACGACATCGCCGCCGTCGTCGCCTCCTGGACCGGCATCCCCGCCGGCCGGTTGCTGGAGGGCGAGACCGCCAAGCTGCTGCGGATGGAGGAGTCGCTGGGCGCCCGCGTGGTCGGTCAGGCCCAGGCCGTGGGCTCGGTCTCCGACGCCGTACGCCGCGCCCGGGCCGGGGTCGCCGACCCGGACCGCCCGACCGGCAGCTTCCTCTTCCTCGGCCCGACCGGCGTCGGCAAGACCGAGCTGGCCAAGGCGCTCGCCGAGTTCCTCTTCGACGACGAGCGGGCCATGGTCCGCATCGACATGAGCGAGTACGGCGAGAAGCACTCCGTCGCCCGCCTGGTCGGCGCCCCGCCCGGCTACGTCGGCTACGAGGAGGGCGGCCAGCTCACCGAGGCGGTGCGCCGCCGGCCGTACTCGGTGATCCTGCTCGACGAGGTCGAGAAGGCCCACCCGGACGTCTTCGACGTCCTGCTCCAGGTGCTGGACGACGGTCGGCTCACCGACGGGCAGGGCCGCACGGTGGACTTCCGCAACGCCATCCTGATCCTCACCTCCAACCTCGGGTCGTCAGTGATCGGCGACCTGACGCTGGCCGAGGAGCAGCGCCGGGAGGGCGTCCTCGCGGTGGTCCGGTCGCACTTCAAGCCGGAGTTCCTCAACCGGCTGGACGACATCGTGGTCTTCGCCGCGCTGCACGGTGACGACCTGCGGGCCATCGTGGACATCCAGCTCGACCGAATGCGCAAGCGGCTGGCGGACCGCCGCCTCGGCCTGGACATCACCGACGCCGCCCGGGGGTGGCTCGCCGAGCACGGCTACGACCCGATCTACGGGGCCCGGCCGCTGCGCCGCCTGGTCCAGACGGCGATCGGCGACCAGCTCGCCAAGGCCCTCCTGGCCGGCCGGATCCGCGACGGCGACACGGTTCGCGTCGACCTGGCGGACACGAAGGACGCCCTCTCGGTCTCGACGGCCTGACCCCCGCCCGACCCGCATCGATCATGAGGATGGCGGCGAGTTGGATCTCGGCAACCGCCGCCAACCTCATGACTCAAACGAGTGGGGCGGGGCGCGGCGGGGAAGGAGAGGGGCATGTTCGGGATCGGGAAGAGGGACCGGGAGGTCGAGGCGGCCCTCGACGAGCTGCGGCAGGCCGACACGGTGGCGTTCGGCGGGGTCGGGATCGCCGGCACGCTGCTGCCGGTGACCGAGGCGTACCGGCGGGTCGAGGCGGCGCTCGCCGACGACCCCGAGGACGTACGCGGGCAACTCGACCGGCTGCTCGCCGAGGGCACCCCGGCGGGCCGCGTCTACGCCGCCACGCTGCTGGAACGGCTCGACCCGGCGGCCGGTCGGGCGGCCTGGACGGCGCTGCGGGACGACCCGGCCGAGTTCGGCACGTTCACCGGCTGCGTCATGGGCCGCGCCACCCTGGGCGGCTACGCGTCGGAGCGGCTCGCCGGAGCATGATCCGTTCGCCGGCCGGCCCCGCCCGATCGGCCCTGCCGGCCGGCGCCGGCGATCCGTAGCTTCCGTCCCATGACGCCGCCCGCCGACGCGCCGGTACGCCCGCCCCGCCCCGCCACCGTCACCATCGCCTTCTGGTTGCAGCTCGTGACCGTGCTCGTCCTCCTCGGGTTGGTGGCCCTGGTCGTCACCCAGGCCTTCCAGTGGGACGGCCAGATCGACCGCGCGGTGCGGGCGGTTCCGGACGCCGATCCCGACGAGGTGCGCGGCGAGCGCTGGAGCAACGTCGTCGGGGCGGTGGTGCTCGGCCTGCCCGCCCTGCTGCTCGCGCTCTGGCTGGCCGCCACGGCGCCGCCGGTGCGGCGCGGCGGCAACGTCGCCCGGATCCTGGTCTTCGTGGCCGGCGGCGTCCAACTGGTCGTCTGCTGCGGCCAGAGCTTCGCCGGCATGCTCGTGTTCCCCCTGCTCTTCGGCCTCGGCCTCAGCGAGCCGTACGCGGAGGGGGAGTATCCCGACGAGGGGCCGGTCGACCCGGAGGCCGACTTCTGGGCGGAGTCGAAGTTCATCGAGACCCTCTACTCGGAGTCCGACCCCTTCGATGCGGTGCTGTTCCCGCTGGCCGGCCTCGGGGTGCTGACCGTGCTGCTGCTCACCCTCGCGGTGGTGCTGTTGCTGGCGCTGCCGCCCGCCCACCGGTGGTTCGTGCCCCGGGCCGCCTCCCCCGCCGCGCCGCCACCGCCGGCCGGCTACGCCCTGATCCCCGTCGCCTACGCCCCGCCGGCCGGGCCCGGCGCCTATGCCCCGACGGCCTGGCCCGGCGGACACGTCCCGCCGGCCTGGCCCGGTGCCTACGCCCCACTGGCAGGGCCCGGTGCCTACGCCCCGCCGGCCGGGCCCGGCGTCCAGGTCCCGCCGGCCGGGCCCGGCGGTCACCAGGCCGTCCCGCCCGGTCACCTGATCTGCCCCGATCCGGCGGCACACGAGGCCCCGGCCCGGCCGGGCGACGCCGAGGCGGGGACGGCGGACGACTGAGCGCCCAGCACGCCGCGTAATCGGTCTCTCACTCGAACGGCAGCAGGTTTCCCCAGGTGCGCGGGGTTGTTACCGTCTCCGCCGACGTACCTGGGGAGGTGGTCGGTGGACGGGTCGGTGGCGTACCTGCTGACGGCGGCGGGCTGTCTGGTGGGGGTGGCCGGAGTGGTGGTCGCCGTGGTGGCCCTGCGCCGGGGTCGGTCCCGGCCCCAGCGCCCCAAGGACCCGGGCGACCCGCTGCGGGACCGGGACGCCGACGCGCTGCGCGGCGACCCCCGCCGCCTGAAGCCCGGCGACATCGTCGAGATCCGTGGGACGTCGTACGCCGTCCGCGGCTCGATCCGCCTGGTCGAGGGCGGCTGGAGTTGGGCCGAGCACCTGCTCGACGACGCCGCGGGCGTGCGCCGTTGGCTCTCCGTGGAGGAGGACCCGGAGCTGGAACTGGTGCTCTGGGCCGCCGAGCCGGGCGCCACCGTCACCCCGGGCGCCCCGACGATCGACTTCGCCGGCCGACGCTACAACTGGAACGAGTCCGGCCAGGCTCGCTACACCGCGACGGGCACCACCGGCCTCGACCCGACCGGCACCATGCGGTACCACGACTACCAGGCACCCGGCGGGGCCCGGCTCTCCTTCGAGGCGTACGGCGAGGCGGGCTGGGAGGTGGCGCTGGGCGAGGTGCTGCACCGCGCCGACGTGATGATCTACCCACAGGCCGAGGTGGACTGATGCTCGTCACCCTCGACGCCCCGTACGTCGACACCAGCGCCGCCGACCTCAGCCTGGCCCTCGGCGACGACGAGCTGCCCGCGCTGCACGTGCTCGACCTCGACCTGCCCGGCGGCGTCCGGCTGCGGCTGCGCCTGCTCGGCGCCTCGCACCAGGTGGTCCTGCGCGCTGGAGGCGCCACGCTGACCGAGACGGTCGCCTGCCTGCCCGGCCGCCCGCCCGAGCTGCCGCACGCGGTGCAGGACGAGGCGAACGGCTACCGCTTCACCGCGACCGTGCTGCGGCCCGCCGGCACCGGGCTGAGCGACCGGGTGGCCGCCCTGCGCGCCGACCTGGCCGACGACCCGTACGCGCTGGTGGGGGTCTTCCCCGGCGACGCCGACGCGGTGACGGCGCTGTCGGTGCGTCCCGACCCGCCGGACGGCGCCCTCGGCTGGCGCACCTGGCACGCGTATCCCCAGACCAACGAGCTGGTCCTGACCGAGACGGTGGTGGCACTGCGATGACGTACCGACGCTGGTTCGTGGTGGGGGTGGCGTTCGCCGTCATCGGCGCGCTGGTCGCCGCCTTCGCCATCTTCTACGGCAACTTCTCGCCCCGCGGCTTCGTCGAGGACAGGTACACCCGGGCGGCGAGCCAGGACATCGGCCGGGACGCCGTCGCCTACACCTCGAACCGGTCGCCCAGCCAGGTGGCGAAGGAGGTCACCGACGCGTGGCGGCCGGCCGACCAGTACGTCGACGGCAGCGGCGTCTACCTGCGCTACGACGACGACTCGGTGGTGATCCTGCCGATCGCCGCCGGCTCGGTGATCCTGTTGGAACGCCTCGGCACGGCGTACCCGCGCTACCACTCCACCGTGGGCAACCACTGGGGCTGGGGCCGGGGCAGCACGGTGCGCGGCGGCGGCCCGGGCTCCGGCAAGTAGCCCATCCCCTCACCCCGACGAAACCCCTGGAGTCCCCTTGCAGACGCTGGTCACCGATCTGCTGGTCACGCTCGCCTACGGCGTGGTCGGTGTCGTCCTGATGGCCGTCGGCTACGCCCTGGTCGACGTGGCCACCCCCGGAAAGCTCCACGAGCTGATCTGGGTCGAGCGCAACCGCAACGCCGCGCTGCTGCTCGCCTCCAACCTGGCGGGCGTCGGCATCATCGTGGTGGCCGCCATCGCCGCCAGCGCCGACGACTTCGTGCTCGGCATCGTCGGCGCGGCGGCGTACGGCATCCTCGGCCTGGTCATCATGGCGGCGGCGTTCCTGCTGCTCGACGCGGCCACGCCGGGCAGGCTCGGGGAGATCCTGGTCGACCCGCAGCCGCACCCGGCGGTCTGGGTCTCCGCCGTCGTCCACCTGGCCACCGGCGCGATCATCGCCGCCGCCATCAGCTGATGGCCGGCGCGAAGACGCCCACCGCGCCGGCCGCGAAGAAGTCGTCGCCGAAGGCGGCGGCGGTCATCTGGCTGGTCAGCGGCATGATCGTCCTCGGGTGCGTGGTGGCCGGGATGGTCAACAGCGGTTCGGGAGACGACGACGTGCCGTCGCCGACCGCGCAGGAACGCGCTGACACCGTGCCGATCCTCCAACGCTCCGCCGACAGCCAGGGCATCTGCTACGGCTGGGTGCTCCAGGACTACTTCAGCTACAGCGACCCGCTGAGCGTCGGGTCGAACCTCGGCGACGGGGTCGCGGTCGAGGAGAACCCGGCGTGCCCCCGATGGGTGCAGGTGGACGCCCGGGTCGCCTACACCTCGGAGAGCAGCGAGAGCAACGACTTCGCGCGGATCGACGTGACGGGGTCCGCCGACATCTCCACCAGTCAGCTGTTCCGCATCGAGGACGGGCTGACCCGGTTCGGCCTGACCGAGGACGTCTTCATCGACGATCCGGGTTGGGCGATCACCCGGGCCGCCGTGACGCTGCCCCTGCTCGCCGTCGAGGCGGGACTGGTGGAACCGGCCGCCACCCCGGCTGCCGACGCGGCCACCCCCGCTCCGCTGTCGGACGCCGGCAACGACCTGTGGCGGGACCGCTGGGGCTACCTGCTGGCCGCGCTCGGCCTGCTGCTGCTCACCGGGCTGCTGGTCGCCGTCGGCCTGTGGCAGCGCCGCCGCCAGCTCCGCGGGGAGGCCGAGAAGGGCGGGGCCAACGGGCGGACGCCCACGGCGCCCCGGCAGCAGTCCGCCAAGCGGGACGCACGGCGTACGCCGGAGGGCCGGTGACCGTCGACGCGCCGGCGCCCGCGCGGTGGCGGCTGTCCCGCGCGGCGGTGCTCGTCGCGGTCTTCGTCTGCGCCGCCTGCGGCCTGGTCTACGAGCTGGCCCTGGTCGCCCTGGGCAGCTACCTGATCGGGGACACGGTCGGGCAGGCGTCGATCGTGCTGGGCGTCATGGTGTTCGCGATGGGTGTCGGCGCGCTCGCCGCCAAGCCGTTGCAGCCGCGCGCCGCCGCCGCGTTCGCCGCGATCGAGCTGGCCCTGGCCCTGCTCGGCGGTCTCTCCGTCCTCGGCCTCTACGCGGCCTTCGCGTGGCTGGACCTCTACGGACCGGCGCTGGTCGGCACCGCGTTCGTGCTGGGCCTGCTGATCGGCGCGGAGATCCCGCTGCTGATGGTGCTGCTGCAACGCATCCGGGAGCAGTCCGCCGGCAGCGCGGTGGCGGACCTGTTCGCCGCCGACTACGTCGGTGCGCTGCTCGGCGGGCTGGCCTTCCCGTTCCTGCTGCTGCCGGTCTTCGGGCAGCTCAAGGGCGCGCTGGTGGTCGGCGCGGTGAACGCCGTGGCCGGGCTCGCGCTGGTCTGCACGGTCTTCCGGCGCGAGCTGAGCCGCCGGGCCCGCGTCGCGCTCGGCGCCGGCACCGCCGTGGTCTTCCTCAGCCTCGGGTACGCGTGGGTGACCGCGCACGACTTCGAGCTGACCGCCCGCCAGCAGCTCTACCGGGACCCGGTGGTGCACGCCGAGCGCAGCCGCTACCAGGAGATCGTGCTCACCCGCTCGGTTGCCGAGACCGGGCGGGCCGGCACCGACCTGCGGCTCTTCCTCAACGGCGACCTCCAGTTCAGCTCCGTCGACGAGTACCGCTACCACGAGGCGCTGGTGCATCCGGTGCTGAACGGTCCGCGCGGCGAGGTGCTGGTGCTCGGCGCCGGCGACGGCCTCGCCGTACGCGAGCTGCTGCGCTACCCGGACGTCCGGCGGGTCACGGTGGTGGACCTGGACCCGGCGGTGGTGGCGCTGGCCCGCAGCGAGCCGCAGCTGCGCCGGCTGAACGGCGGGGCGTTCGACGACCCCCGGGTCCGGGTGGTGCACGCCGACGCGTTCTCGTGGCTGCGTACCGCCACGGACCGGTTCGACGCGGTGGTGGCCGACCTGCCCGACCCGGACGAGACGGCCACCGCCAAGCTCTACACGGTCGAGTTCTACGCGCTGGTGCGCGCGGTGCTCGCCGAGGGCGGCCGGCTGGTCGTGCAGTCCGGCTCGCCGTACTTCGCGCCCCGGTCGTACTGGTCGATCGAGGCGTCGCTGCGCGAGGCCGGCTTCGCCACCACGCCGTACCACGTGGACGTGCCGTCCTTCGGTGACTGGGGCTTCCTGCTCGCCGCCCCCGGCGCTACCGCGCCCGCCCTGACCCTGCCGCCGGACGCGCCGGCGCTGCGCTTCCTCGACGCGGCGACGCTCTCCGCCGCCGGGGCCTTCCCCGCCGACCGCCGCCGCGTGGACGTGCCGGCCTCCACCCTGCTCCAGCCCCGGGTGCTGGAGTACGCGCGGGCGGAGTGGCGCGGCTACTGACGCGCCCCGCCGCGCCCCGTCGCGGGCGAACGTATCGATGCCGTACGGCGGGTCGGTGTCCGCCTGCCGTGCCCGACTGGCCCGATCTCGATACGGTGTGACCGCGATCTTAGGGAGGGAGAATCATGGTCGATCCCCACAACACGCCGGCCCGCACCCGGCCGGGTGTGGTGACCATTTCCACGTATCTGCTGTGGCTGTTCGCGCTCACCCAGCTCATCGGCGTCATCATCACGCTGTCCACCCTCGGCACCGTCTCCAGGGTGCTCGACGAGGCCTACCGGGGCACCGAGGCCAACGGTGTGCAGAACCTGGCGGACATCACCAAGGTCATCACCATCGTCAGCGCCGCCATCCTGCTCCTGCTCGCGGTGGTGCTCGCCGTACTGGGCGTGTTCAACAACCGGGGCAGCAACGGGGCCCGGATCACCACCTGGATCATCGGCGGCATCATGGTCTGCTGCACGGGCGGCGGCCTGGCCAGCGGCCTGGCGGGCGGCGGCTTCGGCGGGACCGGCCAGACGACCGGCAACGGGCCGAGCCCCGAGGAGATCCAGCGCCGCCTGGAGGAGGCGCTGCCCGGCTGGGTCAACCCGGTCTCCACGCTGGTCGGCGTGATCGGGCTGCTCTCGCTGCTCGCCGCGCTGATCCTGCTGGCGCTGCCGAAGGCCAACGAGTTCTTCCGCAAGCCGAAGCAGGCGTGGGAGCCGCCGGTCCCGGGCGCGGCCTACCCGGGCCACCCGCAGACGTCCGGCGAGCCCGGCTATCCGCAGACGCCGGGGTATCCGCAGGCACCCGGCCAGCCGTCGGCGCCGGGCCAGCCCGGCTATCCGGCTCCGGGCGGCCAGCCGCCGTCCGCTCCGTACGGCGGGCAGTCGGGTCAGCCGGGGGCGACCCCGGGTGGCGAGCAGCCCGGCTCGGACCGCCCCGGTCCGACGCCGCCGCCGATGAGTTGACCGGTCGATAACGGCGACGCCGACGGTCCCTCCGAGTAGGTTGCATCCCGACGCCTACCGGAGGGACTCGTCGTGTCGTACCCCGATCGGGCACCGGCCCGTCGCCCGGCCGTGGTCACGCTGGCCGTGGCGGCGCTGGTGCTGATGGCGGTCGCCGCCCTGGCGTACGCCGTCGCCGGCGCGGCGACCCTCGGGGGCACCGTGGACCGGTTCCGCGACGCGGCCGGGGGCACCTCGGCGGGCCCCGGGCAGGTCGACCGCATCGTCACCCTGCTGCGCGTGTCCACCGTGCTCACCGTGGTGGTGAGCCTGCTGGCGGGGCTGCTCCTCGCCGGCCTGGCCCTCGGCCTGCGGGCCGGCCGCTCCGGCGCGCGCACCGCGACCTGGGTGGTGTCCGGCCTGGGCCTGATCCTCGGCTGCTGCGCGCTGGCGGTGCTGGTCGGCCAGCGTGCCGCCCCGCTGCGACTCGGCGAGGACGACCGGGCGACGGGGGAGTTGCTAGGCCTCGTCGACGACGCCCACCCGTCCTGGTGGATTCCGTTGGGCGCAGGGCTTTCCGTCGGCCAGGTGCTCGGTTACCTTGTGGTAGCAACGCTGCTGGCCCTGCCGGCGGCGAACGCCTGGTTCCGCCGCCGACCAGCACCGCCCGCCCCGCAGCAGCCCCCGACGCAGCCCGCACCGCCCGCCGACCCGCAGCAGTCCGCACCGCCGCCCGCCCAGCACCCGTGGCACCAGCCGCCCGCGCCTTCGTACCCGCCGAGTGAGGATCGCCCGTGACGCTCGACCAGCCGACCACCGGGCGGCGGGCCCTGATCACCGGCGGGACCGCCGGCATCGGCGCCGCCTTCGCCCGCCGGCTGGCGTCGGACGGCTGGCACCTGGTGCTCGTGGCGCGGGACGCCGCCCGGCTGGCCGACGCGGCGGCCGAGCTGACCGCGCGGCACGGCCGGGAGGTCGAGACGATCCCGGCCGACCTGTCCACCGACGACGGTTGCGCGGCCGTGGAGCGGCGGCTGGCGGAGGGGTCGCCGGTCGAGTTGCTGGTCAACAACGCCGGCATCAGCCTCAACACCCCGTTCCTGCGCTCGTCCGCCGAGGACGAGGCGCGGCTGCTGCGGCTCAACGTGCACGCGGTGATGCGGCTGACCCTCGCGGCCCTGCGTCCGATGACGGAGCGGCGTCACGGGGCAGTGATAAATGTCTCTTCCGTGGCGGGTTTCGGGGCGGTCATGCCGGGCTCGACCTACTCGGCCAGCAAGGCGTGGGTCACCAACTTCAGTGAGTCCGTCGGCCAGTCCGCGCGGCCGTTCGGCGTCCGCGTGATGGCGCTCTGCCCCGGCTACACGCGGACGGAGTTCCACGAGCGGGCCGGCATCAACATGTCGAAGACCCCGGAGTGGATGTGGCTGCGGGCCGACGACGTGGTCGACGAAGCGCTGCGTGACCTGCGCAAAGGCAAGCTGGTCAGCGTCCCCGCGTGGAAGTACAAGCTGGCCGTCGCCGGTTTGCGGCACGCGCCCCGGCGGCTGCTGGAGGCGGTGGCCCGCGACACCCGGGGCCGCATCGGTCGCGACGGCGGCTGACCGCCGCGGCGGCACCGCGCCGCGCCGCGGCCGGCGTCGATCGCCCGCCCCACCGGCTGAACGGTCGCTCAGCGTAGCCGGCCATCGCCATCCATCGGTCGCTCCCACGGCTGATCCGGGTGGACCCGGCACGCGGCTCCCAGACTTGCGCAGTACCCTCTACCCCCATGGGGGACCACGACGACCTGCGTAAATTCATTACCGACCTGGCGGTGGTCCACGGCCGGGTGGTGCTCTCCTCCGGGCGCGAGGCGGACTGGTACGTCGATCTGCGTCGCGTCACGCTCCATCACCAGGCCGCCCCGTTGGTGGGCCGGGTGATGCGCGAGCTGACCGCCGACTGGGACTACGACGCGGTGGGCGGCCTGACCCTGGGCGCCGATCCGGTGGCGATGTCCATGCTGCACGCCGCGTCGGCGACTGATCATCCGCTGGACGCGTTCGTGGTCCGCAAGGCGGGCAAGGCGCACGGGCTCCAGCGCCGGATCGAGGGACCGGACGTGGCCGGCCGGCGGGTGCTGGCGGTGGAGGATACGTCCACCACCGGGGGGAGTGTGTTGACCGCGGTCGAGGCCCTTCGTGAGGTCGGGGCCGAGATCGTGGGTGTGGCGGTTATTGTTGATCGAGGCGCCGGCGACGCGGTGAGAGCTGCCGGACTGCCTTATCGGGCGGCCTATACGTTGGCTGACCTCGGCCTTGTGGCGTAAAAGTCTGCCGATTCGGATCTGCTGATATGCAGGCGGATCGATGCTGCTGGTGGAAGGATGGAATACGTGGGAACTGCGTTGGCTGAAATGACCATGCCTCAGATCTCGCCGCTTGCCGGCGAGCCGATCGAACGTGCCGATGCCGAGCGTCTCGCCGGGGTCCTCAAGGCCCTCGCCGACCCCGCTCGACTGCGGCTGCTCAGCCTGATCCAGTCGGCGCCCGAGGGCGAGGCGTGCGTGTGCGACCTGACCGCGCCGCTCGGCCTCTCGCAGCCGACGGTCAGTCACCACCTGCGCATCCTCACCGAGGCCGGCTTGCTGGAGCGGGAGAAGCGCGGTGTCTGGGCCTACTACCGGCTGGTGCCGACCGCGATCGCCACGATCGCGGATCTGCTGACCCCGCCGCGCAAGCGCGCCACCAAGAAGGCTCGCTGACCTGTAGCGATCGTCCGGTGCCATCCCCCAGCGGGGACGGCACCGGACGGCCGGGCGGTCAGTGCTTGCCGTAGTGCTCGCGGGTCTCCCGGATCGCCTCCTCGGCGGCGGCCCGCTCCTGCGGGGTGGTGCCACGCTTGGCGGCCATCCGCGCCCGCAGCAGCTCGACGGCGATCGGGACGACCGAGAGCGCCACGATGGCGATCAGGATCATCTCGATGTTCGCCTTGACGAACGGGATCTGCCCCAGGAAGTAGCCGAGCACGGTCACGCCCGTGCCCCAGAGGATGCCGCCGATCACGTTGTAGATGACGAAGGTGCGGTAGTTCATCCGGCTGACCCCGGCCACGATCGGCGTGAACGTCCGCACGATCGGCACGAATCGGGCCAGCACGATGGAGCGCGCGCCGTACTTCTCGAAGAAGTCGTGCGCCTTCAGCACGTTCTCCTGCTTGAACAGCTTCGAGTTCGGCCGGCGGAACAGGGCCGGGCCGACCTTGCGGCCGAACGCGTACCCGACCTGGTCGCCGGCGATCGCCGCGAGGGTGATCAGCAGGCAGACCAGCCACAGCGGGTAGGTGATGTACTTCCCGTCGGCGGTGAGCAGACCCGCCGTGAACAGCAGCGAGTCGCCCGGCAGGAAGAACCCGATCAGCAGGCCGGACTCGGCGAAGACGATGACCAGGATGCCGATCAGCCCGAACGTCGAGATCAACACCTCTGGATCGAGCCAGCTCGGCCCCAGGGCCAGGGTGGTGGTGGGCGTCGGCACGAGGTGACCTCCGATGTATGCCGGTCGGGGACGGAACGTCCGTAGTCTAGGTGGCTCCCCGGCGTGCCGGTGCTCGACGTCACACCCGCGTCCGCCCGCCCGCCGTCCCGACCGGGGCCGGGACGGCGGGGACCGCGCCTACAGCCGGGGGTCGACCGGCTCGGACTCGCAGGCCAGGATCGCGAAGACCAGCTCGTGCCGACGCCACAGCGGCGCACCGGCGACCAGCGCGTCCAGCGCCGCCAGCCCCAGCCCGTGCTCGCGCAGCGCCAGCCCCCGCTTGCGCCCCAGCGACCGGCGGCGCAGCGCGGCGAGCTGCTCCGGCTCGTCGTACCCGGGGCCGTAGATGATCCGCAGGTACTCCCGGCCCCGGCACTTGATCCCCGGCTGGAGCAGCGAGCCCCGCTCGGAGCGGGCGGCCGGCCCGGCGTACGGCTTGACCACCATGCCCTCGCCGCCGGCGGCGGTCAGCTCCAGCCACCAGTCCGTGGCCGTCGCCTCGGCGGCGGGATCGGCCAGGTCGACCACCTGTCGACGGGTCGGGGTGAAGAACTCCGGGTCGGCCGCGCAGAGCCGGTCGGCCAGCCCGAGGTGCCAGCCGTGGTCCCGGTCGGCGTAGCTGGCCTTGGCGCCGGCGAGCACCGCGAACGGGGCCAGGGTCACCCCGCGCAGCCCGTCGGTCGGCCCCACGTACGCCCGGTAGGCGTCCGAGTAGGCCACGATCTCGTCGCGTCGGCGGGCCATCCGGTCGCGCAGGTCGCCCACGGGCAGGCCCCGACCGGCGGCGGCCTCCAGCGCGGCCAGCGCCGCGGGCAGCGCGGCCCGGCCGGCGGCGCCGACCCCGGCGTACTGCTCGCGGATCAGCCCGCCCGCCTTCGCCGACCAGGGCAGCAGCTCGCAGTCGAGCAGCAGCCAGTCGGTCCCCAGCTCGGCCCAGAGCCCCGCCCCACCGACCGCACCGCGCACCCGGTCGAGCAGCCCGGTGTCGAGCGGCTCGCCGAAGAACGGCCGGCCGGTGCGCGTGTGCACCACCCCGCCGCCCGGGCCGAACGGCCCGCCGTCGGGCTCCCGGCAGACCAGCACCACCGCCCGCGAGCCCATGTGCTTCTCCTCGCAGACCACCCGGTCCACGCCCGCCGCGCGGTAGTCGGCGAACGCCTGCGCCGGGTGCTCCAGGAAGCCGCCCACCGTCGCCGTCGAGCAGGGCGCCATCGTCGGCGGCAGCCAGGCCAGCCAACGCGGGTCGACCGCGAACCGGCTCATCACCTCCAGCGCCGCCGCGGCGTTCTCCGCCGGCACCGTCAGCGACCCGTACGCGTGCTCGACGTGCCGCCGGCCGGCCACGTCGGACAGCTCCAGCACCTGGTCGGGGCGGGCCGGGGCGGCGGTCAGCGGACGGGCCGGGGCGTACCACTCCCGCTCCGCCGGCACCGAGAGCAGCTCCTTCTCCGGGTAGCGCAGCGCGGTGAGCCGGCCGCCGAAGACGCAGCCGGTGTCGATGCAGATGGTGTTGTTCACCCACTCTGGCTCCGGGGTGGGCGTGTGCCCGTAGACCACCATCGCCGAGCCCCGGTACTCCCGCGCCCACGGGTAGCGCACCGGCAGCCCGTACTCGTCGGTCTCGCCGGTGGTCTCGCCGAACAGCGCGAAGGCCCGCACCCGGCCCGACGCGCGGCCCTGGTACGCCTCCTTCAGCCCGGCGTGCGCGACCACCAGCCGGCCGCCGTCCAGCACGTAGTGGCTGACCAGGCCGTCGACGAAGGCCGCCACCTCGGCCACGAAGCTGTCCGGCTCCGCCGCCAGCTGGGCCATCGTCTCGGCAAGGCCGTGGGTGAGCCGCACGTCCCGGCCGCGCAGCCGGCGCAGCAGCTTCTGCTCGTGGTTGCCGGGCACGCAGATCGCGTGCCCGGCAACGACCATGCCCATGACCAGGCGGAGCACGCCGGGCGAGTCCGGGCCGCGGTCCACCAGGTCACCCACGAAGACGGCGGTACGCCCCGCCGGGTGCGTCGCGTCGACCGGCCGGCCGTGCTCGTCGCGGCGCAGCTCCCAGCCGAGCCGGGTCAGCAGCGTCTCCAGCTCGGCGCGGCAGCCGTGCACGTCACCGACGATGTCGAACGGCCCGGTCAGCTCCCGCCGGTCGTTGAACAGCTTCTCGTAGCGGATCTCGGCGGCGTCGATCTCGTCCACGCCGCGCAGCACGTGCACCTTCCGGAAACCCTCGCGGGCCAGCTGCCCGTACGACCGGCGCAGGTCGCGCTGCATCCGGGCGAGCACCTGCCGGCCGAAGGTGCGGTCGGCGCGGCCCTCGGTGCGCTCCCAGGCCAGTGCCTCGGGCACGTCCAGCACGACGGCCACCGGCAGCACGTCGTGCTCGCGGGCCACCCGCACCAGGGCGGCCCGGGCGTGCGGCTGGAGGTTGGTCGCGTCGACCACGGTGAGCCGGCCCCGCCGCAGCCGCGTGGCGGCGACGTGGTGCAGCGCGTCGAACGCGTCGGCGGAGGCCGACTGGTCGTTCTCGTCGTCGGCGACCATCGCCCGGAACGCGTCGGAGGAGAGCACCTGGCTGGGCGCGAAGTGCCGGCGGGCGAAGGTGGACTTGCCGGAGCCCGAGACGCCGACCAGCGCGACCAGGGCCAGCTCGGGGATGTCGAGGGTGGTCATCGGCTGTTCTCCTGGCGGGTGAGCACGGCGAGCTGGGTGGGGGCGCCGACCTCGGGATCGTCGTCGCCGATCCCGCCGATCGCGGCCGAGTAGCCGTAGGTCGCGGCCACCCGGTCGACCCACGCCCCGAACTCCGCGCGGGTCCACTCGAACCGGTGGTCGGCGTGCCGGAACCGCCCGGCGGGCAGGCCCTCGTAGCGGACGTTGTACTCGACGTTGGGCGTGGTCACCACGACGGTGGCGGGGCGGGCGTGACCGAGGACGGCGTCCTCCAGCGCCGGCAGCCGGGGCGGGTCGACGTGCTCGATCACCTCCATCAGCACCGCCGCGTCGTAGCCGCGCAGCCGGTCGTCCCGGTAGGTCAGCGCGGACTGCCAGAGCCGGACCCGGTCCCGCTGCCGCTCCGGCAGGCGGTCCAGCCGCAGCCGCCGGGCGGCCAGGGCCAGCGCGTGCGGGGACACGTCGGTGCCGACGATCTCGGTGAACCGACGGTCGCCGACCAGCGTGGCGAGCAGGGCGCCCCCGCCGCAGCCCAGGTCCAGCACCCGGCTCGCGCCGGACTCGACCAGTGCCGCGAGGACGGCCTCCCGCCGCCGCGCCGCCAACGTCGGCTGGCGGAGGATGGGCTCGTCCACCGTGTCGGGCTCGGCGGCGGCCGGCTCGTCGGTCAACCGCTGCTCGGCGAGGCGGGCGAGGGCCAGCCCGGCCAGCGCCCGCCGGTGCGCCAGGTAGCGGCGCGTGATCATGCCGCGCTCCGGGTGGTCGGCCAGCCAGCCCTCGCCGGCCCGGAGCAGCTTGTCCACCTCGTCGGGCGCCACCCAGTAGTGCTTGGCGTCGTCCAGGACCGGCAGCAGGACGTAGAGGTGGTTGAGCGCGTCGGCGACACGCAGCGTCCCGGTCAGGGTCAGGTCGACGTACCGGCTGTCGCCCCACTCCGGGTGCCGCTCGTCGAGCGGGATCGGGGTCGCGGTCACCGCCCAGCCGAGCGGGCCGAACATCCGGGCCGCCACGTCCGCGCCGCCCCGGCAGCGCAGCACCGGCACCCGCACCTCCAGCGGGATCGGCGTACGGGCCAGTTCGGGGCGCTCCCGGGACTCGCCGCGCAGCGCCGAGCGGTACACCTTGGACAGCGCCGAGGAGAGCAGGCTGGACGCGGCGTACGGCCGGTCGTTGACGTACCGCCCGAGGGTGAAGGCCTCCGGGGGCGCCGCCTGCTGCCGGCCGCGGCCCTTGCCCCGCGCGCCGGCCAGCCGCAGCGGGTCCACGTCCAGCAGCAGGGCGGCGGTGCAGCGCTGCTCGCCCGCCTCGGGGTAGAACACGTGCGCGGTGCCGACCGGCACGTCGAAGGAGTGGGCGCGGTCGGGGTGCTTGACCAGCAGGTGACCGAGGTCGGTCGCCGGGCGGTGGGTGGTGGTCAGGGTGAGCAGCACGCGCCCATGGTGTCAGTGTCTTCGATCTTGCGTCGTCCCGTTTTTGCTCTTGTCTCGGGGTGGTTTCCGGGGGAGCCCCACCCGCTCCGGGCGGTCAGGCTTGATCCCTGCGCGGGTGGGGCTCCCCCGGAAACCCGTGGTGGTCCAGCGCCGTCCGGAGGCATCAGGTGGCCGCCCGTGGGGTGGAGGCGCGTGCTGTCGGGTCGGGGATCGGGGGGCGATTGCCGGGCCGGGGTCGGCTGTCGGGGTCGGGGATCAGGGCGTTGGAGACGGCGGTGCCCCGCCGACCGGGGGTCGGCGGGGCACCGGTGGTGCGGGGAGGATCAGGCGACGAAGCGGGTCCGGCGACGCTTGGCCACCACGTAGCCGCCGACGCCCGCGACGAGCAGCAGGCCGCCGATGCCGGCGATCAGGCCGGTGGACTCACCGGTGATCGGCAGCTCGGGGTCGTCGCCACCGCCCTGGCCGCCGCCCGCGTTGACCAGGATCTTCGCGGTGTCGTTGGCCGGGTCGAGGTCCTTGACCTCGGCCTCGTCGTAGCCGGTGCGCAGCTTGACCTCGCCGGTCCGGCTGCCGGCCTTGTCGATGCGCAGCTCGAAGTCGAACTCGGCCTTCTCGCCCTTGCCGAGGTGGCCGGGCAGGAAGCACCGGTAGACCGAGGCCCCGGGCTTGCCCGGCTCCCCCTCGCCGCTCTCGCCGTCGAGGCAGGTCTCCGGGGCGCGCACCGCCGTGACGCCCTTCGGCAGCGTCACGGTGGTCCCGACCCAGATCCCCTCGCTGCCGCCGGTGCCGACGGCCGCCGGGCCGTTGTTGACGTAGCCGAGCGTCACCGGGACGGTCGTGCCGACCTCGCCGTTCACCTTGGCCCCGAGCGCCGCCACGTCGGCCCGCTGGTCACCGGTCACCTGGAGCTGCATCCAGGTCTCGTTGTTGTAGGGCTCGACGTCGGTCTGCCGCGAGCGTTGGGCGGCGACGGGTTCGAGCTTCAGCTCGCCCTCAGTGCCCTTCGTGCCGAGTTCGTCGGCCACGTCCACCTCGGACAGGAACTCCTTCCAGTCCGCGGGGGTGAACCAGATCGCGGCGCCGAAGTAGTCGTTCGGGGCCCAACTGTCAGCCGGCACCGTGAAACCGAAGCTGGAATCGAGCCGCGCTGCCTCGCCCGGCTCGATCACGCTGTCAAACGTGCAGGCGAAGGCGTAGGAGTCGAACTCGTCGTTGGTGTACTCGCAGTTCTCGTACCGCTTCGAGGGGTTGAGGCCGTAGGAGCCGAAGACGAACAGCACCGCGCCGCGGGTGGTCGTCTCGCCCCGGTTCTCCACCTTGAGCGGGGCCTTGAGCGTGGCGCCGGGGGCACCCTTCAGCTCCAGCGACTCCTCGGCGGCGAGATCCACGCCCTCGCCGATGGCGACGGTCGAGCGGTAGCTGGCCGAGCCGGAGTCGGCAGAGGTGACGGTGAACTCCAGTTCACCCTCCTGGTCCGGCGTGGCGCCGTCCTTCGCCCGCACGAACAGTTCGACCATGTTCAGGTACGAGCCGTCGTCGTCCGTGTCCTGGACCTTGCAGGTCAGGATCGCGCCGGACTCGGTGCAGGCGTCCTCGGGGCCGCTGTTCTGCACGTCGGCGAAGGCGGCGACCTTGCTCCGGTCCACCTTGACCGTGAAGTCGCCGTGTCGCTCGGCCGTCAGGGCGAAGAGGGTGACCCATTTCTCCGTGCCGCCCGGGGCGACGATCACGTTGTTTGCGTAGAGATCGAGATCCTCGGCCGGAGCGGCCGAGGAGGGGGTGGCGGGGGCGGCGACGAGCGCGCCTGCGACGCCCAGCCCGGCCAACCAGCGCCGGGTGGAGTGCTTCAGCATGTGGGGAGTCCTCCCGTGGGGGTGCCAGGAGTGGCGAGCGGATCTTAAGAAGGCCTTAAGACTCGCCGCTGTCCCGAATCGCCTCCGGCGGCAAACATCGACCGAACGGCTGACCAGGATCGTCGCAACGTTCCGCCCGCCCGGACCCGTCATCTGGGGCAGGAGCCCGGGAGGTGCAGTGACGTACGAGGAGTTCGCCGACTCGCGGCTGGCCGCGCTGCTGCGGTACGCGGTCATGCTGACCGGCGACCCGCACCAGGCGCAGGACTTGGTGCAGGACACCATGGTCCGGGTCCAGCTCAACTGGCGTCGGGTGGCTCGGGCCGACTCGCCCGAGCGCTACGTCCGCCGGATGCTGACCAACCAGTACGTCGACTGGCGGCGGGGCTCCTGGATGCGCCGGGTGCTGCTGCGCGCCGAGCCCGACGACGCGGTGCCGGTGCCGGCCGACCACGCCCAGCACGCCGTGGACCGGGACCAGGTCTGGTCCTGGCTGTCCGGGCTGCCGCGCCGGCAGCGGGCCACCCTGGTGCTGCGCTACTACGAGGACCTGCCCGACGCGGAGATCGCCGACATCCTCGGCTGCGCCGTCGGGACCGTCCGCTCGTCCATCTCGCGCGCCCTGGCCACGCTGCGGGCGGAACACGTGGAGGCCTGCTCATGATCGAGGACGACCTGCGTGCCGCCTTCGCCCGGCACGAGGCGCTGACCCCGCCCGTCGGTCCGCTGCGGTCCGCGATCGACCGGCTCGCGGCTGCCCGTCGCCGTCGCCGGCGGCGGCTCCGGGCCGGCGGTGCCGCGCTGGCCCTGCTCGGCGTGCTGGCGATCGGGATACCACCGTTCACGCCCGACCGGGTCGCCGAGGACGCCACCCTGCTCGCCGAGCCCGCCGGCTCGGCACCGACGGGCGCGCTGAACATCCTGCTGCTCGGCGTGGACGGCTCGGCGAAGGAGCCCGCCCGGCTGGCGGACTCCGTCCTGCTGGTGCACATTCCGGCGGACCGCAGCCGGCCGTACCTCATCTCGCTGCCCCGCGACCTGGCGGTGCCGATTCCCGGTCACGGGACCGACAAGCTCAACGCCGCCTTCCGGTACGGTGCCGGCGACGGCCGGCCCGACCTGGGGCGCGGCTACGAGCTGACCCGCCGGGTGGTCACCGACCTGACGGGCGTACGCGTGGACGCCGGCGCGGTGCTCACCTTTCCGGTGCTGCGCCGGCTCACCGACGAGGTCGACGGCGTGGAGGTCTGCCTGCCGCGCGAGGTGCGCTCCATCCACACGAAGCGGGTCTTCCCGACCGGCTGCCAGCGGCTCGACGGCGCCGCCTCGGTCGACCTGCTGCGGCAGCGGCGGGGACTGCCCGAGGGCGGGCTCGACCGGGACCGGCACGCACAGCTGTTCGCCGCCGGGCTGATCCGTCGGGCCGGCGAGCAGGGGGTGCTGACCAACCCGGCCAGGCTCTTCGCCCTGGTCGACACCGTCGGCGCGGACCTGGTCGTGGGCGGCGACGGTTCGCCACTGGTGGACCTGCTGAAGGTGCTTCCGGATCTGAAGTCCGTCGACCCGGTCGGGCTCAGTCTCCCGGTCGGGCCGCCGGAGGGCCTCGGCTGGCGGCTGCCACCGGATCCGAAGGAGGCTCCGGCGTTCCTTGCCGCGTTGCGGGAGGACCGGCTGGCGCAGTGGGCGGCGCGGAATCCGGGTCAGGTCAACCGCACCCGTTGACGGATCAGCGGTAGTCCTCCTCGTCGGGGGCGACCACCCGGGCCTGCTCCATGGCGTCCCAGTCGTTGATCTCCAGGCCGCGATGCGGCTCGACGTCGGCCTCGCCGGGGTCGACCACGGCGGCCTGCTCGACCGCGTCGGCCGGTTCCGCCTCCATGTCGCGCTCCTCGGGGCTGAGGTGGTCGCTGGGGGCGAAGTCCTCGTCGGGCTGACCCATCAGTCCCTCCCGGGATCTCGGCGGACGGTTACCCCACACACCGTACGGGCTGCGCCCGCCCGCCGCTCGGAAGCCGAGTCGACCGAATCGCCCCACCGGTCGCCGCCCCCGGTGCCAGGATGATGCCGTGGGCTTCCTGATCAGGCTGGCGATCACCGCGGTCGCGCTGTGGATCACCACGCTGATCGTGCCCGGCGTCGAGGTGACCGGCCGCTCCGGCACCGACGACGCGCTCACGCTCGTCGTCGTGGCGTTGATCTTCGGCGTGGTCAACGCGGTGCTCAAGCCGCTGATCAAGGTGTTCGGCTGCGTCTTCTACCTGCTCACCCTCGGCCTGTTCGCGCTGGTGGTCAACGCCCTGCTCTTCCTGCTGACCGACCGGATCGCCCGGGCGCTGGACCTGCCGTTCCAGGTGGACGGCTTCTGGGCCGCGTTCTGGGGCGCCATCGTGATGGCCGTGGTCACCTGGCTGATCAGCGTCGTCGTGCCCGACAGGTGGGGGCAGCGGTGAGCGCCGCGACCGGCCGTCGGGCGCGTACCGGGTCGGTTGTGCCGGCGCCCCTCTTCTACGGGATACTTCCGACGGTGGACAGCGCGGTCCGGCGCACCCAAGGACAACAGCGGCCGGCGACGGCCGACAGCGGTAAGTAAGGAGCGTTCGACATGCCCATCGCTTCCCCCGAGACCTACGCGGAGATGCTGGACCGCGCCAAGGCCGGCCGGTACGCGTACCCCGCGATCAACGTGACGTCCTCGCAGACCCTGAACGCGGCGCTCAAGGGCTTCGCCGACGCGGAGAGCGACGGCATCATCCAGGTCTCGACCGGTGGCGCGGAATACCTCTCCGGACCTTCGATCAAGGACATGGTCACCGGCGCGGTGGCGTTCGCCGCGTACGCGCACGAGGTGGCCAAGAAGTACCCGGTCAACATCGCTCTGCACACCGACCACTGCCCGCAGGAGAAGCTGGACAAGTTCGTCCGCCCGCTGATGGGCATCTCGCAGGAGCGGGTGAAGCGCGGCGAGGAGCCGCTGTTCCAGTCGCACATGTGGGACGGCTCGGCCGTGCCGGTGGCGGAGAACCTGGAGATCGCCGCGCAGCTCCTCGACGAGGCCGCCAAGGGCAAGATCGTCCTCGAGATCGAGGTCGGCGTGGTCGGCGGCGAGGAGGACGGCGTCGAGAACGCCATCAACGAGAAGCTCTACACCACGGTCGAGGACGGCCTGGCCATGGTGGACGCGCTCGGCCTGGGCGAGAAGGGCCGCTACATGGCGGCGCTGACCTTCGGCAACGTGCACGGCGTCTACAAGCCGGGCAACGTCAAGCTCCGTCCGGAGATCCTCAACCAGATCCAGGAGGCGGTCGGCGCCAAGTACGGCAAGGAGAAGCCGCTCAGCCTGGTCTTCCACGGCGGCTCCGGCTCGCTGCTGTCGGAGATCCGCGAGGCGCTCGACTACGGCGTGGTGAAGATGAACATCGACACCGACACCCAGTACTGCTTCTCCCGTCCGGTCGCGGACCACATGTTCCGCAACTACGACGGCGTGCTCAAGGTCGACGGCGAGGTCGGCAACAAGAAGATGTACGACCCGCGGGTCTGGGGCAAGGCCGCCGAGGCCGGCATGGCCGCCCGCGTCGTGGAGGCCTGCGAGCACCTGCGCTCGACCGGCACCACGCTCGCCAAGTGACGCGCTGACGCGTACCGCCGGCGGCCGGCTCCCCCACCGGGGGCCGGCCGTCGGCGTGTTCCGGCCCGTCAGGCCGTCGCGGTGAGCACCCGGACGGCCTCGTGGACGTCGTCGGTGAGGTGCACGGTGGCGGACAGGTCGCCGAACGGCGAGGCGCCCAGCAACGGTCGCAGCAGTGACTCCACCGGCAGCTCCCGCGTCCAGTACGCGCGGTCCAGGAAGACGTACGCGCCGCTGGCCCCGTCGGTGCCGTAGTAGGTCTTGGTGGCCGCCTGGAACACCTCCTGCACGGTGCCGGCCCGGCCGGGCGCGAAGACGATCCCGCCCCGGGCCAGCCGCAGGATGGTGTCCTCCCGGATGGCGTTTGAGAAGTACTTCGCGATCCGGCCGGCGAACAGGTTCGCCGGCTCGTGCCCGTAGAGCCAGGTCGGGATGGCCAGCCCGCCGGCGCGCGCCCAGCCCACGTCGCCGCCGGCCAGCGTGGCCGAGTCGACGCGGGAGACGCTTGCGGGGTCGGCGGCCCGGGGCCGGGGCGGTGGCACCGGCTGGCCGTAGCGCTCCCGGACCAGCAGCGCCGCCGCCGTGTAGCGGTCGTGGTCGGTGAAGTCCGGCGCCCCGGCGAGCAGGTCGATCGCGGCGTCCAGGTCCTCGACCGGCCGCAGTGCCAGGAACGCGCCCAGGTTGGCGGCCTCCATCACCCCGGGCCCGCCGCCGGTCACCACCAGCCGGTCGGCCCGGGCCAGCTCCCAGCCCAGCACGGCCGCCATCCGGTACGGCGCGCTGCCGCGCGGCACCGCGTGTCCGCCCATGATGCCGACCACCGACTGCGGCCCGTGGGTGGCCAGCCAGGCGCGGGTGGCGTCGGCGAGGGCGTTGTCCACGCCGTGGTCGTGCAGCCGCTGGCCGAGCGCCTCCTTCACCTCCGGCAGCGCCCCGCCGTGCGCGCGGAAGTGCTCGTACACCCGGGTGTCGTACATCCCGGCGAAGCCGCCCTCGGCGAAGCCGGCGGCCAGGTCCTCCGGGGTGTAGAGGTGCGACGGCTGGGTCGGGTAGGGCAGCCCGGAGAACGGCGGCACGACGTTCGCGCCGCGCCGGACCAGGTCTGCGCCGACCTCGCGGGAGGCGAAGCGGCACCCGACGAACAGGGTGCCGGTCACCTCGATCCCGGTGAGGTCGGGGACGGGTGCGAGGTCGAGCCGCAGCCCCTGCACGGTCAGCCCGGCCAGGCTGCCCGTGGCCAGTCGCCGGTCGAACTCGGCGCGGGTCTCGATCTCGTCGGTGCAGGTGTGCGGCTCGATGACGTCCGCGGGTGGTGGGGTCGGCACCCTCGCCATCCTGCCCCGCCCCGGCAACCGGCCAAACCTGCGGGGGTGGCCGTGCGGTCGGCAGACCCGGGCCGGCGGCCGGGCGGTGGCGGCGCCGGGCCGCCCGGCTCGTCGGGAGCGCGCCGGGCCGCCCGGCTCGTCGGGAGCGCGCCGGGCCTGCCCGGAACGGACAGGAGCCCGGCGGCCACAGCCACCGGGCTCCTGCATAACCCGGTCCTGGGGAGGCTCCGGACCAATAGTTGTAGTGGAAAACATCTGCTGGTGGCATAGGCCGCAGGCGTGACCAACTCCTCAGCCGTTCAGCCAACCAGCTCGCCCAACCCCCTCGCGCACCCGCGGGCGAAGCGGGTTGAATGGGACGATGCAGAACCTGTTGCCGGAACCACCGGCCACCCTCCTCCCCGCGCATGACGAGGCCGACGCCGCCCTGGCCGCCGCCGAGCAGGCCGGCAGCGACGAGGCGTACGCCGAGGTGGCGGCACGCTTCCCGACCTACAGCGCCGGCTGGGGCGCGCTGGCGGCCCGGGCCCTCGCCGCGGGCCAGGTCGTCCCGGCGTACGCCTACGCGCGCACCGGCTACCACCGCGGGCTGGACCAGCTGCGCCGCAACGGCTGGAAGGGGCACGGCCCGGTGCCGTGGTCGCACGAGCCGAACCAGGGCTTCCTGCGCTGCCTCTACGTGCTGTCCCGCGCCGCCGACGCGATCGGCGAGGCCGACGAGGCGGCCCGCTGCGCCCAGTTCCTCCGGGACTGCGACCCGGCCGCCGCGGACGCGCTGGCCAGCAACTGACGCCGCTCCGACGGCCGGCCCGACACGCTGCGGGCCGGCCGTCGGGCTGTCCCGGTCCCTACAACCCCTCCGCCACGGAGGCGGCGATCTTCAGCCAGGCGTCCCGCGTGGCCGAGGAGAGGGCGGCGTACCGGATCGGCTCGCCGGTGTCGATGAGCCGCTCGTACGGCGCGAGCAGCACCGCCCGGGTGCGGGCCGCGAAGTGTTCCTGGATCGCCGGCAGGTCGATCTCCTTGCGCGAGGGCGGCATGGAGACCACGGTGACCGCCTGCCGGACCAGCCGCTGCCGGCCGCTCTGCTCCAGGTGGTCCAGCATCCGCGCGGCCGTCTCCGCCGAGTCGTTCCGGGCCGACATGGTGACCACGAGCTGGTCGGTGGCGTCCATCGCGGCCTGCCAGTTCTGGGCGCGCACGTTGTTGCCGGTGTCCACGAAGATCAGCTTGTAGAACCGGCTCACCACCTCGCGGATCTCGGCGAACGCGGCGGCGGTGAGCATCTCGCCCCCGGTCGCCGACTCGTCCGAGGCGAGGACGTCGAACATCCCCTCGCCCTGCGACCGGACGTACTGCGACAGGTCGCCCACCCGCCCGTGCGCGCCCTGGAACTGGCCCAGGTCGCGCAGCATGTCCCGCACCGTACGCGAGTGGAAGTCCTGCTGGGCGCGCATCCCGAGGGTGCCCTGGGTCTCGTTGTTGTCCCACGCCAGCACGTAGCCGCCGCGCTTCTGGCCGAACGTCATCGCCAGCAGCAGGATGGCCACCGTCTTGCCGGCGCCGCCCTTCGGGTTCACCACGGTCACCTGGCGCAGCCCGCCGAAGTTGCGGCGCACCATCTCGATGTCCCGCCGCAGCTCCTGCTCGTGCCGCCCCGGCGGGAGCCGCAGCCCGATCCGGTTCGCCACCGCCCGTACGCCCATCGTGGCCACCGGATCGGCGGGCCGCACCTGCCGGCGGCGGGCGAAGTCCTCGGCGGTCGGCGGCGCGGTGATCGCCGGGTTCCAGTTCGGGTCGGGCTGGGCCGGCGGCACGGCGGTCACCCCCTCGGCCGCCTGGTACGCCTGCTGCGGCACCGGGCCGGCGACCCCCGGCGTGCCCTGCGGCCAGGCCGGCGGATACCACCCGGGCTGGGGCGGGTACGGGCCGGGCGGCGGCGGGCCCGCCTGCTGGGGCGGGTACGGGCCGGTCATCTGCGGCGGGTAGGGGCCGGGCGGCGTGGCCTGCGGCGGTGCACCCGCATCCGGCCCGGGGCCCCCGGCCGCCCCGGGCGCGCCGCCCTGCCAGGGGCCGCCCTGCTGCGGCATGCCCTGCCCGGCGCTGTCCTGCTCGTCCGTGCCCTGCCGGGCCGAGCCCTGCCCAGCCGTGTCCGGTCCGGCTGCGTGCTGCGGCGGCATGGCCTGCCCGGCCGTGTCCTGCGGGGGCATGCCCTGCCCGGCCGTGTCCTGCGGGGCCACGTCGGGACCGGGCGCGGCGCCTCCGCTCGTGGGCGCCGGCTCGGCGGCACCGTGGTTCGTCATGGCTGCCGGCGGGGCGGTGCCGGCCGCCGGCGTGGGTTCGACGGCGGACGGGGCGGGCCGCTGCGGCGGCTGTGCCCACGGGGACTCGGCCGATCCGCGCGCCCCGTCACCGTGGGCCGCGTTGCCGTTCGCCGAGCCGCTGATCGCCGCTGCGCCGCCCGCCGGTGCGCCGCCTCCGCTGTCGGTGCTGCCGGCAACTCCGCCCGTCGCCCGCCCGGCACCGGTCGCGTCCAGTCCGGCGGCGACCTCCGGCGACCGCTCGCTGGCGGCGGCTCGGTCGGTGGCCGAGGGCTGCGGAATCGCGGCCGGGCGCGTGACCGGGATCGGCGCGGCCGGCTGGTCGAGGCTGAAGGGCATGTCGAGGTCGACCCGGGCGGGGGCGGGCTGAGGAGACCGGGGAGCCGGCACGCCGGCCCCGACGCCCTCGGCCGGGTGCCCACCCGCCCCGACCGCCGACCTGGTTCCGTTCCCCGCGACGCCCGGGCCGCTCGTGCCCCCACCGGTTGAAGCGGAGGTGCCCGCGCCGGGCGGAACGGCTGCGCCCGCGCCCGGCGGGGCGGCTGCGCCCGAGGTCGGCGGGACGCTCGTGCCGATGCCCTGCCGGGCGGCTGCGTCCGAACCGGCGGGCGGGGCGGTCGGGTCGCTGGGCGGGACGACTGTGCCTGCGGCGGGCGGGACGACAGCGCCTGCGGCGGGCGGGGCGGTCGGCCCTGCGGGGGGCGTCGGCGGCGCCCAGCCCTGGCCCGAGGGGCCGGGCGCCCAGCCGGAGGCCGCAGCCGGCGGGGGCGCCCAACCGGTCGCCGGGTCCGGCGGCGCGGGCGTCGCCGGGCCGCCCGGCGGGCCGCCGGTCAGGGACGGGTAGTCGGCGGGCGAGGGCGGGGCGGCCGGTCGGCCCTGCGGGGGAACGGGCGACCCCGGTGAGGCGGTCGACGCCCACGGCGGTGCGTCGGCACCGTCGATCTGGTCGGGCGGCCAGAGTGGTTCGATGTCCCGCTCCGGCACCGGCGGCTGGCCGGGCACGTGGACCCGGTCGGCGTTCTCGTCCACCACGGTTCCTCCCCATTCCTTCTGCCGAGGATAGGCCCAGTGGTCGGCCGCGGTCGGCCGTCGCGGGGGACGCCGAGGTCAGCTCGTCCAGACCGCCCAGGCGCCCGGCTCGGTCCACCAGGACCGCTTCCGGCTCAGCTCACCCTCGGCCCCGTCGTCGAGGAACGGGACCTTCCCCTCGCGGGGCAGCACGGACACGGCCCGCCCCCGGGCGCGGCGTACCTCCAGCCGCATTCGCTTCCTGCCCAACGCCGAGCGGGTGACCACGGGCACGGCCACCGCCACCTCGACCCGCCCGTCCGTCGGGTCGGGGTCGCCGAGCAGTGTCACGTCGTCGAGTCGGGCGTACCCGCCGGCGTTGCCGATCGCGCAGGCCAGCAGCGGGTCGTCGCCGTTGGAGAGGACGGCGTCGTCCACCTCGACCCGCCCCCGCCAGTGCAGCGGCCGGCCGCTGTCGTCGGCGGCGCCGATCAGCGCGCCGTCCAGGGTCACCGAGCCGCCGTCGTTGCGCAGCAGGTCGAGCCGGCGGGCCGTGCCGTCCAGCACCGCGGCGGCCACCGCCGCCGGGTCGCGGGGCAGCCCGAGCTGCGCCGCCAGGTCACGGTGCGTCGTGCTCCGCGCCGGATCGAGCGGGAGTACGCCGATCGGCGGCAGGTCCGGCACCGTGCGGTTGCCGGGGAGGTCGTCGGGACGGCGGCTGGGCGGTGGGGCGTACCGCCGGACGAGCCGGCGCACGACGGCGCGCAACTGCGCGTCGCTGGCGGCGGCGACCACCAGCCGGATCTTGGAGTCCGGGTCGGGCCAGGTGAGGCCGTCCGGGCGGGGCGGCGCGTCGAACCGGGCCAGCACCTCGTCGATCTCGGCGTCCGAGCGGGCGGTGACCGTCTCCACCCGGGCGCCCCGGGCGGTGAGCGCGTCCGCGCAGGCCAGCACCGGCACCCGGGGGGTGTCGCAGCGCTCCCCGGCCTTCCCGTCGTGCCGGTCGCCGGTCCCGCAGACGTCGGCCGCGTCACGTGCCGTCGCGCCCCCGTCCGCCGTCGCCCCGGCCCCGGTCTCGGCTCCGTCCGCCGTCGCCCCGGCGTCGCCCTCGTGCGCCGTCGCGCCGCCGCAGCAGGCACCGCCGCTGCCGCAGGCCCCGCCGGGCGCGTCGCGCTCCGAGCCGAGGGTGAGCAGCACCACGTCGTACACGGAAACGGCCTCCTGCCTCTCGACGCGACCCCTGCCGGCCGCGTCGTCACTACTTGTTAGCCTGACACCCCGGGCTCGCTGACCGGTCGCCACCTGGCACCCGAGCCTTCTGGAGGCGAGAAGATGCCAGCGATCGTGCTCCTCGGCGCCCAGTGGGGCGACGAGGGCAAGGGCAAGGTTACCGACCTGCTGGGTGAGCGGGTCGACTACGTCGTGCGCTACTCGGGCGGCAACAACGCCGGCCACACGGTGATCACCCCGGACGGCCAGAAGTACGCGCTGCACCTGATGCCGTCGGGTGCCCTGTCACCGAGCGCGATGATCGTCATCGGCAACGGCGTGGTGGTCGACCCAAAGGTGCTGCTGGCCGAGATCGACGGGCTCGCCGAGCGGGGCGTGGACGTCAGCCGGCTGCGGATCTCCGGCGACGCGCACCTGATCATGCCGCACCACCGGGCCCTGGACCGCGTCGTCGAGCGCTACCTCGGCAGCTCCCGGATCGGCACCACCGGCCGGGGCATCGGCCCCGCGTACGGCGACAAGGTCGCCCGGATGGGGATCCGGCTGCAGGACCTGCTCGACCCGGGAATCCTGCGCAAGAAGCTGGAACTGGCGCTGCGCGAGAAGAACCAGCTCCTGTTCAAGGTGTACAACCGCAAGGCGATCGACGTCGACGCGACGATCGAGGAGTACCTGGAGTACGCGGAGCGGCTCAAGCCGTACATCGCCGAGACCCGGGTCATGCTCTGGGACGCGCTGGACCGCGGCGAGACGGTCCTGCTGGAGGGCGCCCAGGCCACCATGCTCGACATGGACCACGGCACGTACCCCTTCGTGACCTCGTCGAACCCGACGGCCGGCGGGGCCTGCGTGGGCGCCGGCATCCCGCCGACGGCGATCAGCAAGGTGATCGCGGTCAGCAAGGCGTACACGACCCGGGTCGGCTCCGGGCCGTTCCCGACCGAACTCTTCGACGACAACGGTCAGCACCTGCGCAAGGTCGGCCACGAGTACGGCACCACCACCGGCCGGGAGCGCCGCTGCGGCTGGTTCGACGCCGTCGTCGCCCGGTACGCCTGCCGCCTCAACGGGGTCACCGACCTGGTGGTCACCAAGCTGGACGTGCTGACCGGCCTGCCCAAGGTGCCGATCTGCGTCGGGTACGAGATCAACGGCAAGCGTTACGACGACATGCCGATGACCCAGACCGACTTCCACCACGCGACTCCGATCTACGAGGAGCTCGACGGCTGGTGGGAGGACATCACCGAGGCGCGGACCGAGGCGGAACTCCCGGAGAACGCCCGCCGCTACATCGCCCGCATCGAGGAACTCTGCGGCACCCGCGTCAGCGTGGTCGGCGTAGGCCCCGGCCGCGAGGAAAACGTCCTCCGCCACCCCCTCCTCCCCTAACCCCCTCCCCCTCGGGGGCCACCCCGTTGATCATGAAGTTGTTGCCTTCGGTGCCCGGCGTGTCGTGACAACAACCTCATGATCAACGGGGTGGGCGAGGGGGTCAGTAGGATCGGGGTGTGCGGGTTCTTCTTCTTGGTGGTGGGGGGCGGGAGCATGCGCTCGCGCTGGGCCTCGCCGGCGATCCGTCCGTCGAGCAGCTGATCGCGGCGCCCGGTAATCCCGGCATCGCCTCGGTCGCCGAGCTGCGGGCGGTGGATCCCTGCGATCCGGCGGCCGTCGCCGCGCTGGCGGTGGAGACCGGGGTCGACCTGGTGGTGATCGGGCCGGAGGCGCCGCTGGTCGCCGGGGTCGCCGACGCCGTACGCGCCAAGGGGATCCCCGCGTTCGGGCCGTCCGCCGAGGCCGCCCGGCTGGAGGGCTCGAAGGCGTTCGCCAAGGACGTGATGACCGCCGCCGGCGTGCCGACCGCCCGCGCGTACACCTGCACGGATGCGGAGAGCACGGCGCGGGCGCTGGACGAGTTCGGCGCGCCGTACGTGGTGAAGAACGACGGGCTCGCCGCCGGCAAGGGTGTCGTGGTGACGGACGACCGCGCCGCCGCGCTCCGGCACGCCGAGGAGTGCGGCCGGGTCGTCGTGGAGGAATACCTGGCCGGCCCGGAGGTCTCCCTCTTCGTGGTCACCGACGGCGAGGCGGCGGTGCCGCTGCTGCCGGCGCAGGACTTCAAGCGGGTCGGCGACGGCGACACCGGCCCGAACACCGGCGGCATGGGGGCGTACGCGCCGCTGCCCTGGGCGCCGGCCGGCCTGGTCGACGAGGTCATGCGCGACGTCGTCCACCCGACCCTGGCCGAGATGGCCCGACGGGGCACGCCGTTCGCGGGCCTGCTCTACGTTGGGCTGGCGATCACCGCCGACGGCCCCCGGGTGATCGAGTTCAACGCCCGTTTCGGCGACCCGGAGACGCAGGTGGTGCTCGCGCTGCTGGAGACACCGCTCGCCGGGCTGCTGCACGCCGCCGCGACCGGCACGCTGGCCGGGCACCCGCCGCTGAGCTGGCGCGACGGTGCCGCCGTCACGGTCGTGGTCGCCGCCGAGGGTTACCCGGCCGCCCCGCGCAGCGGCGACGTGATCACCGGTGCCGAGGTTCCGGGCGTCATCCACGCCGGCACCCGCCGGGCCGACGACGGGGCGCTGCTCTCCTCCGGTGGCCGGGTGCTCTGCGCCACCGCCACCGGCGCCGACCTGGCCGCCGCCCGGGACGCCGCGTACGCGCTGGTGGCCGGCGTGGAGCTGGCCGGCTCGCACCACCGCACCGACATCGCCTCCGCCGCCGTCGAGGGCCGGATCACGATTCCGGGCTGACCGGGCAACCCCCGCCGCCGTCGCCTCCGTTTGACCGGTGAGGCGAGGAGGTGGCGGGATTGCCTGCCGACATCGAGGGCTACCGCGAGTACGTCGGGGCCCGGCTGGAGCCGCTGCGGCGCACGGCGTACCTGCTCTGCGGTGACTGGCACACGGCCGACGACCTGGTGTCGACGGCGCTGGTCAAGCTGCTGCGGCACTGGCGGCGGGTGTCCGCGATGGACAACCCGGACGCCTACGTCCGGCGGACCCTGCTGCGGGTCTGGCTGGACGAGCGGCGCCGGCCGTGGCGGCGTGAGGCCGCCTGGGCCGAGGTCCCGGACGCCCCCGCGCGGTCCGCGACCGAAGGTGCCGCCGACCGGCTGACCATCCTCGCCCTGCTGGCCGAGTTGCCGCCGCGCCGCCGCGCGGTCCTGGTGCTGCGCTACTTCTGCGACCTGTCCGTCGAGGAGACCGCCCGGGAACTCGGCTGCACCACCGGCACCGTCAAGAGCCAGTCGGCGCGGGCGATCGAGGCGCTGCGGGGCCGCCTCGTCGGTGCGCCGGCCCGAGCCCAGGAGGCAGGCACCGATGGATGAACTCTCCCGGCAGATGCGCACGGCGGTGGCCTCGCCGCCACCGACCCGGATCGACGTGGACCGGCTGATCGCCGACGACCGGCAGCGCCGCCGCCACCGGGCCTGGGCGCTGGCGGGCGCCGGGGCCGCCGTCGCGGTCGCGGCGGTCGCGGTGGCACCGGCGCTGCTCGCCCGTCCCGTCCCGCAACCGGGCGGCCTCACCCTGCCGCCGGCCGCCGCGGGCTCCGCCGAGCCGTCGCTCTGCCCGATCGCCGAGCCGTCGGCCAGCGGCCCGCCGGCGCCGCAGCAGTCGTACGACACGGTGCGGGAACGGTCGACCGAGCGCCCCGACGCCGGCGTGGCCCGGCTGACCCAGGCCCTGCGCCCGGCGCTGGCGGCCGTCGTGCCGGCGGGGTTGACGGTCGAGGGCACGATCCCGGGCTGCGACCGGGTCCAGTTCGTCTACGAGAAGAGCCACTGGAACTACTACGCCCACGTCCGGCTGGTCCGGGACGGCCAGACCGACAACCTGACGGTGAGGCTGATCCCGACGGCGGCCGACGAGCCCCGGGGGTGCGCAACTGCCCCCAGTGCCGGTGCCTGCACGAGCACCCGCCTGCCGGACGGCAGCACCCTGACCACCAGCATCTCCACCCCTGGCGACGAGGGTGCGGAGCAGCGCCGGGTGCTGGTGCAGCGGGTGGACGGCACGTCCGTGACGGTGACGACGGACAACTTCCGCGTCGTCGTCGAGCCGGACGGGACCCCGAGCGAAAAGTTCGGGCCGTCGCCGGTGCTCAGCGTGGCGCAGTTGACCGAGATCGCCACCACGCCCGGGCTGACGCTCTACCCCTGATCCGGCGGGTCCCGGTGCGCCGAGGGCGCCCACTGCTCGCCGAGCGGGAGGGGCCCCTCGACCCGGCCCGACGTGCCGCCGGGCGGGGCGGGCGGGTGACGGGGCGGCTCGTCCAGCGCCCGCAGTACGGGCAGCGGCGCGGCGACCAGCGCCGCCACCAGCAGCGCCCCGGCGAGCAGCAGGAAGGCCGGGCGCAGCCCGAGCCACTCCACCAACGGCCCGGCGAGCAGATAGCCCGCCGGGCCGGCGGCGTACGTGAAGGAGGTCATCACCCCGACCACCCGGCCGCGCAGCCGCTCCGGCGTGCGGGTCTGCATGGCGTAGTTGGCGAGCGGGTTGACCGGCCCGTACGCGAGCCCGATGACGGCGGCGAAGCCGAGCATGGCCGGGTACGGCGGCAACGCGGCGAGTCCGACCAGGGCCGCCCCGGTGACCACGAGGGCGACCACCATCAGGGTGCGCCGGCGGATCCGCCGTCCCGCCGTGCCGGAGGCGAGGGCCCCGACCACCGATCCGGCGCTCATCGCCATCAGGATCGCGCCGAGCCGGGCCGGTTCGCCCTGGGCGACGAACCACGCCGGCAGCAGCACGCCCTCGACCGGCAGGTAGAGCGCGACCAGCACCATCGTGATCAGTGCGATGGTCCGCAGCAGCCGGTCCCGCCAGACGAACCGCAGTCCCTCGGCGGTGCCGTGCCACAGGCCGGCCGGCGGGCGTTCCGGGCGGCCGGCCCCGGGCAGCCGGACGGCGGCGACCAGCGCGACGGCCAGCGCGAAACCGGCGGCGGTGACCCAGAGCGTCGAGCCCGGACCGATCGCGGCGATGAGCACGCCGCCGACCCCGGGCCCGATCAGGAAGGCGAGGCCCCAGACCGCCTCGTGCACCCCGTTGGCCCGTTCGATCCGCCACCCGGCGGCCTGCGCGGCGGCCGGCAGCAGCGTCTCGCGGGCGGTCAGCCCGGCCGGGTCGAAGACGGCCCCGAGTGCGGCCAGCGCCACGATCCAGCCGACGTTCAACCCGAGCAGGGCGTCCACCACCGGGATCGCGGCGACCGAGACGGCGGAGAGCGCGTCGGAGACCAGGGCCGTACGCCGCCGGCCGAGCAGGTCCACGACGGTGCCGGAGACGAGGCTGGACAGCAGCAGCGGCAGCGCGGTGGCTGCCGCGACCAGGCCGGCCGCGGTGGCGCTGCCGGTGCGCTCCAGCACCAGCCACGGCAGGGCCACGGTGGACACCCCGTTGCCGATGCCGGAGAGCAGCGTCGCCGCCTCGACCAGCAGCAGTGGCGTACGGCGGCGGGGTCCGGAGCTGATCATGGTGTTGTCAGCCTAGAGGCCGCCGACGGCGGTGCGTACCGGAAAACGGCCGAGCGGGAGGGAGCGCCGACGCCGACCGACCATGTCCGCAACCCGCCCGCCCCTCGGCCCGGCCCGACGTGCCGCCGGGGCAGCGGTCAGCCGTAGTAGCGGCGCAGCTCGCGGGTGAGCACCTTGCCGGTGGCGTTGCGGGGGAGGTACTTCACGAAGACGACGTCGCGGGGCACGGAGAAGCGGGCCAGGTAGTGCCGGACGTACTCGCGGACCGCCTCCGGGTCGAGCGTCTCGCCGGGGTGCAGGGCGAGGAACGCGGCGAGCCGTTGCCCGTACCCGGGGTCGGGTACGCCGATCACGGCGGTCTCCCGCACCTGCGGCAGCCGGGCGATCAGGTCCTCCACCTCGGAGGGGAAGACGTTCTCCCCGCCGGAGACGATCATGTCGTCCGCCCGGCCGTCGACGAAGAGCAGCCCGTCGGGGTCGAGCCGGCCCAGGTCGCCGGTGTCGAGCAGGCCGTCCCGGCGTTCCCGGCTGGCCCCGGAGGTGTAGCCCTCGAAGAGCATCTCGTTGCCGACGAAGATCCGGCCGACGCGACCGTCCGGCACCGGCTCACCGGCCGAGTCGAGGATCGCCAGTCGGGTGCCGTGCGGCCGGCGGCCGGCGGTGGTGGGGGCGGCGCGCAGGTCGGCGGGGTCGGCGATGGAGGCCCAGGAGACCTCGGTGGAGCCGTAGAGGTTGTAGAGCACGTCGCCGTAGACGTCCATGAACCGTGGCGCGAGGCCGCCGGGCAACGCGGAGCCGCTGACCGCGACCACCTTCAGCGGGGGCCGCGGCTCCGGCGGCGGCACCTCCAGCAGCCGCTGCACCATCACCGGTACGGCGAAGAGCGCGTCGCAGCGCTGCTCGACCAGGGCGGTCAGCGTGGCGGCCGGGTCGAAGCGGCGGTGCAGCACGACGGTGGCGCGCAGCGCGAAGGCCACCTGGAGGGCGGCGTACCCCCAGGTGTGGAAGAGCGGCGCGGCGATCATCACCCGGTCCCGGGTGTGCAGCGGGATGCGGTCGATGATCGAGACGAGCGGCCCGAAGCCGTTCGGCGTGGGGCGCCGGGCGCCCTTCGGGGCGCCGGTGGTGCCGGAGGTGAGCACGATGATCCGGCCGTCGCGCTCCGGCGGGCGCAGCTCGCCGGGGAGCGCGCCGACCACCAGCTCCTCCCGGGCGCGCTCGTCGAGCCGGTGCACCTCGGCGGGGATGCCGAGGAGCCGCTCGGCGAACTCGCTGTCGTGCACCAGCACCCGCAGCCGCTGCTCCTCCGCCACGGTGGCGAGCTGCGCGGCGGAGAGCCCGGTGTTGACGAGCACCGCGTCCGCGCCGAGCAGGATGGCGGCGACGACCGTCTCGATCAGCCCGTGGTGGTTGCGGCAGAGCACGCCGACCCGGTCCCCGGGCTGCACGCCGAACGCCGCCCGCGTCGCCCGGGCCAGCCGCTCGGCCCGGTCCAGCAGCTCGGCGTACGTCAGTTCGGCGCCCCGCTCGTCGACCACCGCCGCCCGGTCGGGGTCGCGGGCGGCGGCCTGGCGCAGCTCGCCGGCGAGGCTCCAGCCCCACTTGCGTAGCGCGCCGAGCTGGGCGGCGACGCGGATCGGGCGGCCGGGGGCGAGCAGCCCGCGCCGGGTCAGGGTGGCGACGACGAACGGCAGGTCCACGGAGCGGCCTCCTCGTGCGCTGCGCGGAGGGTCCTCGAATCAGCGGATCTGGATGCCGGAGACGGCCCGGGAGATGACCAGGCGCTGGATCTCCGAGGTGCCCTCGAAGATGGTGTAGATCTTGGCGTCCCGGTACCAGCGCTCGACCGGGTGGTCCCGCAGGAATCCGGCCCCGCCGAGCAGTTGCACGGCCTTCTCGGTCACGGAGACGGCCACCTCGCCGGCCTTCAGCTTGGACATCGAGCCCTCGCCCGCCGTGAAGGGCCGGTTGTTGCGGCCCATCCAGGAGGCCCGCCAGACGAGCAGCCGGGCCGCGTCGATCTCCGTCCTCATGTCGGCCAGCGCGAACGCGACCGCCTGGTTCTCGATGATGGGCCGGCCGAACTGGACCCGGTCCTTCGCGTAGTCCAGCGCGTACTCGTAGGCGGCCCGGGCCACGCCCAGCGCCTGCGCGCCGACCGTGGGCCGGGACAGCTCGAAGGTGCGCATCGCCGCCTGGCCGGAGGCGCGTCGGCCGGAGCGGGCCCGGTCGAGCCGTTCGCGCAGCGCGTCGCGGCCGCCGAGCAGGCAGCGCCCCGGAACGCGTACGTCGTCGAGGAAGACGTCGGCGGTGTGCGACGCGCGCAGGCCAAGCTTGCGCAACTTGCGGGTCGCGGTCAGCCCGGCGGTGCCCGGCGGTACGACGAACGCCGCCTGCCCCCGGGAACCGAGCGTCGGGTCGACCGAGGCGGTGACGACGTGCACCCCGGCGATCCCGCCGTTCGTGGCGTACGCCTTCTGCCCGCTCAGCACCCACTCGTCGGTGGCCTCGTCGTAGACCGCCCGGGTGCGCATCGCGCCGACGTCGGAGCCGGCCTCGGGCTCGCTGGTGCAGAACGCGGCGACGGCGGGCTCGTCGACGGTGCCGAAGCACTGCGGCACCCACTCCACCATCTGGTCCGGGGTGCCGGTGCCGTAGATGGCGGCCACCGCGAGGGAGGTGCCGAAGATGCCCAGCCCGATGCCGGCGTCACCCCAGAAGAGTTCCTCGCTGGCGATCGGGAGGGAGAGGCCGGTGGGGTCGGCCCAGCAGGTGGCGAGGAACTCGAAGCCGTACAGGCCGACCTTCGCCGCCTCCTGGATGATCGGCCAGGGAGTCTCCTCCCGGGCGTCCCACTCGGCCGCGGCCGGGCGCACGACCTCGGCGGCGAAGCCGTGCACCCAGTCGCGCAGATCCCGCTGTTCCTCGTTCAGGTCGAGCGAGAACTCGGCCATGTCAGGCCTTGGGGATGTCGAACAGGTTGGCGATGTTGGCGGCCAGGCCCAGGTCGCCCTTGGCCTTGAGCTTGCCGGTCATGAACATCATGACGGGGTTGGCCCCACCGGAGACGATCTTCAGGAACTCGACCGGGCCCATGGTGAGGCTCAGCTTCGGGTCGTGCTGCGCGGTCTCGTTGACCGTGCACGCGCCGTCGGCGATGACGACCTCGTAGGTGTCGGTGCCACCGTCGGGGCGGCCGGTGATGTTCCAGTGGATGACCGCGTTGGTCGAGCCCGCCCGGTCGGCGCGGAAGAGCTGCGGCATCCGGCCGAAGACCTCGCCCAGGATCTTGCCGCGCAGGTCGCCGGACATGACCTCGGCGATCTTGTCGTCCGGGGTGGACTTGACCAGCTGGGCGAACTCCTTGGGGCCGACGTTCGCGAAGTTGGCCGGGTCGAAGTCAGTCATGGGTCTGCACCTTCCGGGTATAGGCTACTCGTGCGTAACCCTACGCACGAGTAGGTATGCTCGCAAGGGTGTCCACCCCACCCACCTTCAAGCGCCTCCCGCGTGCCGTACGCGAGCAGCAGATGCTCGACGCGGCCGTGAAAGTGTTCTCCCGCAGGGGTTTCCACGCGGCCAGCATGGACGAGATCGCCGAGGACGCCGGCATCTCCAAGCCGATGGTCTACGCCTACCTCGGCACCAAGGAGGAGCTCTTCGTCGCCTGCCTGCACCGGGAGGGCGCCCGGATGATGCAGGCCATCGCCGGGGCGGCCGCCCCCGAGTTGTCGGCCGACGAGCGGCTCTGGCGCGGGCTACGGGCGTTCTTCGGTTTCGTCGGGGCGCACCGGGACGGCTGGGCGGTGCTCTACCGGCAGGCCCGGGGCGAGCAGCCGTTCGCCGGCGAGCTGGCGGGCATGCGCGCCCGGCTGGTCGAGGTGGTCGCCGGGATGCTCGGCCACGCGCTGAGCGCCGAGGGGCGCGAGGTGGGCGAGACCGACCTGGAGGTCGTCGCGTACGCCCTGGTGGGGGCGACCGAGTCGCTGGCCGACTGGCTCGCCGACCACCCGGAGGCGGACCCGGAGAAGACCGCGACGCGGATGATGAACGTCGCGTGGCTCGGCGCCGGCCAACTCCTGCGCGGCGCCACCTGGCGGCCGCCCACCGCCTGACCTTCCACCCGGGGAGACCGACCGACGGGCCCGCCGCCCTCGCGCGGTCCCCACGCCCGGCTGGTGCCGCATCTCGCCGACGCCGACGCCGACACCGCCGACGACGCCGACGACGCCGAAGGCCCGGCCGACGCCGACGATGCCCGGCCGCCGCCGACGACGGCCGGCCGACGACGCCGCCGACGAAGGCCCGGCCGGCGTCGGCGGCCGGGACGCGCCGGTGGGTCACCGTCGCAGCTCCGCCGGTTCCCGGGCGGGCGCGCCGACGGCCGCCCGGCGACGGCCCAGGAGCCAGCGGGTCAGCTCCACCACCAGGGTCACCGTCAGCGCGAGACCGAGCCCGAGCAGCAGCCCGCGGATCGGGTCCTGCTCGAAGGCGAGCCCGCCGAGGTAACCGACCAGCGCCGAGTAGACCCCCCACGAGCCGGCGGCGAGCGCGTCGAACGCGAGGAAGCGCCGCCGGGGGAAGCGCGTCGCCCCCATGGTCATCGTGACGGCGGTCCGGCCACCGGGGACGTACCGGGCGACGGTGAGGATCAGCCCGCCCCGCACGGCGATCCCGCGCCTCGCCCACTCGTAGGCGGCCCGTCGTCGGCCGCCGTCGGGCAGGCGGGCGAGGAGGGGTCCGCCGCCGTGCCGGCCGATGGCGTACGACACGTGGTCGCCGACCAGCGCGCCGGCCGCCGCGACCGCGATCACCGCCACCAGGTCGGGTTGCCCGGTCGCCGCGAACACGCCGGCGGTGATCACCGCCGTCTCGCTGGGCACCGCCGGGAAGAAGCCGTCGATCACCGCGATCGCGAAGAGCGCCAGGTAGACCCAGGGCGAGGACATCGTCTGGTGGAGCAGGTCGAGCACCGAATCCATGATCTCGATGCTGGTGCCGCCCGGCGGCCCTGCCATCGTCCGGTGGTCACCCGGTGCCTGCGACTTAAGTCGTGCCCGACCCGGAGAGGGATCCGGGTCGGGCACGACCGGCTTTCAGGGTCGGGCGCGGACCGGCGTCAGGGGTCGTGCGTCGACGCCTGCCACGGCGGCGGGGGCGAAGACCTCGCGTACGCGGTGATTCCACCCTGGACGGCGCCGAACTCGCGGCCCAGGTCTCCCGCAGCGACCGGCCGGCCGGCACCTCGCCCAGTTGATCAACCTGCACTGATTGCCGGATGCCGGAGCGGCACGGGCCGCGCGCACCCGGAGGCGGGTGGACGGCAACGGCCTCTGCCCGGCCTAGGCTCGGGGCGTGACCTCCCGAGCCGTCGCGCTCCGGCGCACCGTCGAGCGGTACGCGCCCGTGCTGCTCGCCGTCGTCGTCGCGGCGGGGGTCTGGGGGGCGGCGACCGGCTCGCTCGGGGTGCGCTCGCCGCTGCCCCCGGTGCTGGTCCTCGCCGTCGCCGTCCTCGCGGGCTGGGCCGCCGCGACGGTACGCGTACGGCGCTGGCCGCTGTTCGTGACGGCCGCCGTCACGTGGCTGCTCCTGGCGGCCTGGCCGGTGGTGGCCGTCGCCTCCTGGCAGGCCGGACTCCGGCTGCGGGACCGGCGGCGGCTCGCCGGCTTCCTCGCCGGTGCCGCCCTGGTGGCGGTGGCGGGCGTGGTGATCGGCGTCGTGGTGGGTGGCGACCGGCGGCTGACCACGGCCACGCCCGCCAACGCGCTGGCGATGTTCGCGTGGACGGTGCTGTTCCCGCTGGTCGTCGGGCTCTGGGTCCGGGCCCGCCGGGACACCCTGGCCGCCCTGCAAGACCGGGCCGAGCGGCTGGAGCGCGAGCAGGAGGCGCGGGCGGAGCGCGTCCGGGCCGAGGAGCGGGCCAGGATCGCCCGGGAGATGCACGACGTGGTGGCGCACCGGGTGTCGCTGATGGTGGTGCACGCCGGCGCGCTGGAGGTCACCGCCACCGATCCGGCGACCGTCGACACCGCGACCCTGATCCGGTCCACCGGACGGCAGGCCCTCACCGACCTGCGGGAGGTGCTCGGCGTGCTGCGCCAGCCCACGCCCGCCGGCGAGCCGGCCACCACCACCACCGCCGCCGGGCTGGCCGGCGTCGACGACCTGGTCCGGGAGTCCCGCGCCGCCGGGCAGCGGATCGACCGGCAGGACGAGGGGACGCCCCGGCCCGTTCCCGCCACCGTCGGCCGGACCGTGTACCGGGTGGTCCAGGAGGCGCTGACGAACGTCCGCAAGCACGCGCCGGGCGCGGACACCACCGTCCGGCTGCGGTACCTCCCGGGCGGGTTGGAGATCAGCGTCCGCACCGGCCCGTCGGCGGGCGGCCCAGCCCGGCCGGGTGCGGACGGTCGGCCGGTGGGCGGTGCGGCCCGGCCGGGTGCGGACGGTCGGCCGGCGGGCGGCCCAGCCCTGCCGGGAGCGGACGGTCGGCCGGCGGGCGGTTCGGTCCTGCCCGGAGCGGGACTCGGGCTGATCGGCCTCCGGGAGCGGGTGGAACTGCTGGGTGGGCGGCTGGAGGCCGGCCCCCGCGACGGCGGCTTCCTGGTCCGGGCGTTGATCCCGGTGGAGGAGGCGACATGATCCGGGTCCTGGTGGTCGACGACGAGCAGCTGGTCCGTGCCGGGCTGCGGCTGATCCTGGAGGCGGCACCCGACCTCACCGTGGTCGGCGAGGCGGCTGACGGCGCGGCGGCGCTGGCCGAGACCCGCCGGTTGCGTCCCGACGTGGTGCTGCTGGACGTCCGGATGCCGGGCACCGACGGGCTGACCGCCGCCCCGCAGGTGGTCGCCACCGGGGCGAAGGTCGTCATGCTGACCACCTTCGACCGAGACGAGTACGTGCACCGGGCGCTGCGGGCGGGCGCGGTCGGCTTTCTGCTGAAGGACACGCCACCCCGGGAACTCGCCGCCGCCGTGCGGACCGTGGCCGCCGGAAACGCCATGCTGGCCCCGACGGTCACCCGGCGGCTGATCGACTCCTTCGCCGAGCGCGGCCCGGCCCGGCGGGACGCCGCGCGGCAGCGGCTCGACCACCTCACGGACCGGGAGTTGGAGATCGTCCGGGAGGTGGGCCGGGGGTTGGGCAACGCCGACATCGCCCGCCGGCTGACGATGAGCGAGGCGACGGTCAAGACGCACGTGAGCAGGGCCCTCGCGAAGCTCCAGCTCGCCAACCGGGTGCAGCTCGCGATCCTGGTCCACGACGCCGACCTCCTCTGACGGCCCGGCCACGACGCCGCCGCCTGCCCGGGTTGGCGTCCTCGGCGCCTGTCCGGCCACGGCGTCGCCGCCGCCTGCCCCGCCACGGCGTCGCCGCCGCCTGCCCCGCCACGGCGTCGCCGCCGCCTGCCCGGCCACGGCGTCGCCGCCGCCCGCCCCGCCACGACGTCCGGTCGTCCCGGTGCCCGGTGTCTCGTTCCCGGCCACGACGGGACGAAGGGTCCGCCGTCCCGGCTCCCGCACCGGTGGAACGTCATGGTTGTCTCCCGCCCGCCGTGACAGCCATGTTGTTCCACTCGTCGGCCGCGCCGTGATGGAACAGCCCGTCGATAGGCGGCGGCGAGCGGTGGGCGCGGCGGCGAGCGGCGAGCGCGGCGGCGGCGCGCGGGCCCGGACGGACGTGGGTGGGCCAGAGGTGGGTGGGGCGCGGGAGCGGGTCAGTGGGGGGTGCGGCGGCGGGCGCGGTGGCGAAGCCAGCGGACGGACTCCAGCACCAGCGTCACCGCCACCGACATGCCCACCGCGGCCAGGATGCCTCTGACCGGGTCGCGTTCGAAGGCCAGCCCGCCGAAGTAGCCGAGCAGGGCGGAGTAGAGCGCCCAGCTCACCGCCGCGATCGAGTCGAACAGCAGGAACGAGCGGAGCGGGTAGCGGACCGCGCCCATGGTGAGGGTCACCGCCGTGCGACCGCCCGGGATGTACCGGGCGGTGGTGAGGATCAGCCCGCCGCGCCGGTGCACCGCCTGGCGGGCCCACTCCGAACCGGCCCGCCGCCGACTGTCCTCGGGAAACCGGGCGAGCCGGTGCGCGCCGCCGCCGCGCCCGATGGCGTACGAGATGTGGTCGCCGACGCAGGCGCCGAATGCGGCGGCGACGATCACCGCCACCAGGTTGGGGCTGCCGTCGGTGGCGAGTACGGCGGCGGTGATCACGGCGGTCTCGCCGGGCACCGCGGGGAAGAACGCGTCGACCGCGGTGAGCCCGAACAGCAGCAGGTACACCCACGGGGAGCTGACCAGCTGCCGGAGCAGGTCGAGCGCGGACTCCATGCCCCCATGCTGGCCGGGCACGGCGCGCCGGGTGGCCGAGTCGCCGGATCACCCCGCTCGACGACGCATTCAAGATCCGTGAGCGGCGGCCCGCTCACCCGCCGCCGGCCGCGATCACCGCGTCAGGCGGTGGCGACCAGGGCCGGCGGGGCGAGCAGCGGGCCGTGTGGGACCTTGTCCCCGGCGGTGGGGCCGTGCGAGGTGAGCACCACCGGGGTGGCCAGTTCCCGGGCCACCGCCGACGGCCAGTCGACGGGCGTTTCGTCGTACACGGGGCGGGAGCGCAGCAGGCGGGCGGTGAGCGCGGACTGCCGGTCCAGGTCGCCGGGCGGGCCCGGGGTGAGCCGGTCGGTGGAGTCGTAGCGGCGGCAGATCCGCAGCCCGGGGCCGGCGAGGTCGAGGTGGGTCAACGCCAGGCCGTCGACGCCTCCGGCCGCGGCGAGGGCGTACCGGTGGGCGACCGCGTCGAAGTGGCCGAACCGGAACCGGCCCTGCCACGGGTTCGTCGGGTTGTGCGGGTCGGTCCACGGCAGGGCCGGGTCCTCGGTCACCAGCGGCCCCGGCCCGTGCCGGGTGGTGGTCACGCGCAGCACCCCGAGCCGCGTCGCCGTGCCCGCCTGGCCCGCCTCGGCGAGCAGGCTGTCGGCGTTGGCGAACGTGGTGGTGCTCCACGTCGTGTACGGGTGGAAGCCGTGCCACTCGTCGAGCAGCACCCCCTGCGCGCCCTCGAAGACGCACGTCCCGGCGCGCAGCGCCCCGGCCAGCCAGCCCCGGTCCACGATCGCCACCAGCCCGGCGAACCCGGTGAACGCGGGCAGGCAGTCCTCGACGGGCGGCGCGTCCAGCGGCCCCAGCTCGGCGGTCAGCCGGTCCCGCAGGGCGGTCAGCCGGCGGCGCAGCAGCGCCGGGGTGCGGCAGTCGGCCACCCGGGGCGCCTCGTCGGGGTGGGCGAGACCGTACGCGACGGCCTCGCCCACCCCCAGCCCGCAGGAGCCGTGCCGGTCGGCTCCCCGGGCGATCTCCCGGGCCCGGTTGGCGGCCCGGTGGTACGGGGTGGCGAGCAGCGCCTCCCCGTCCACGGTCAGCCGGTCGAGCGCGTCGGGCACCCCGACCGAGGCGAGGTGGTCGGCCTCGGCGGCCAGCGCCAGCGGGTCCACCACCACGTGCCGGGACAGGTGCGTACGCACCCCGGGGTGGAAGGTGCCCGCGCCGAACTGGGCGAAGGTGTGGTGCCGCCCGTCGCGCAGCACCACGTTGTGCGCCGCCTGCGCGCCCCCGTTGAAGCGGACCACGGTGTGCACGGGCCGGGTGGCGCAGAGCCAGTCCACGACCGTGCCCTTGCCGGCGTCGCCGTAGCCGAGGTCGGCCACCGTCACGTGTCTCACAGCCGGGTGACCCCGCCGTCGGTGTCCCGGAAGGCCGGCAGCGCCGACACCTCGGCGCGCCGCCCCCGGCCGAGCCGGGCCAGCGCCTTCGACACCGTCCCGGTGGCGCCCGAACCGGCCCGGTCGAGGTCGCGCAGGCCCTCGTCCAGGTCGATGGCCTGCTCGCCGAGGCCGATGGTGAGCGCGATGGTCTCGCAGACCGCGTCGAGGTCGTCCAGCACGACGGCGTTCTGCCCGAGCAGGCCCCGCCAGAAGTCGAGCACCTTGGCGTTGCCGGCGTAGTGGCTGCCGGCGGGGAGGAGATAGTAGGTGTCCCAGCGGCGGGTCACCTCGTCGACCACCTGCCGCAGCGGCACGTCCTCGCCCAGGTCGTCGCCGATCAGGCGGGCCACCTCCCGGGCCTTCACCTGCGGGTAGGCCAGCTCGTCGCCGATGATGAACAGGTAGCCGCGTCGGCCGCGCTTCTCCCAGCAGTCGGTGACGGTGTGCCGGGCCATGAAGTACATGGCGAGCTCGTACGACTCGGTCATCTGCCCGCCGCCACCGCCCTCCAGCACGATCCGGCCGAGGTCGTCGTCCATCCGGTTGTCCGACTCGAACTGGCCGACCTGCAACGGCACCCGGTCGCAGGTGGCGTCGCCGATCGCGCCGAACATGATCTGCGGGTCGCGGGCGTAGCCCTGCCGCTGGAGCAGCCCGAGCAGCTGCGGCAGCTTGGTCTGGAGGACGCGCGGCACGTTGCGCATCGAGCCGGTCACGTCGAACAGCACGGCGATGGCCGTCGACTGCGGGTGCTCGGCGGAGTCGCGGCTCTCCCGCGTCGCGTCGCGGGGGTCGAGCGCGGGGTGCACCGTGCGCGCCCCGCTGTCGCTGTAGGAGAACGCGCTCTTGCCGGTGGCCCGGCGGTAGCGGTCGGCGGCGTCGTACACGTCGGTGGACCAGGTTCCACTGCCCATGGCAGCCTCCTCAGGGGTTCAGGGTGAAGGGTCGGAAGGTGCGCCGCCCGTAGAGCCGGTCCAGCACCTCGTCGAGTTCGCGGAGCAGGCGCCAGGCGTCGCCGGGCCGGGCATTCAGGGCGGGCCGCAGGCAGCCCCGGGCGAAGGCGAGCAGCTCGCGCGGCGCGCGCGGGCCCATCAGCCAGGTCATGCAGCGGGTGGCCATCGCGATGTCGGTGCCCGGCCCGCACGGGCGCTTCGCGACGACCTCGGCCGGATACCAGTCCTCGTGGCCGGGCACGAGCGCCGGGACGGTGCCGCCGTCGACGACGGAGAAGCACCAGTCGACCAGCACCACGCCGTGCCCGTCGGGCTCGATCAGCACGTGCGGCGGCAGCACCGCGCCGTGCACCACGCCCGCCCGGTGGGCCAGGCCGAGCGCGACCAGCAGTCGCCGCCACATCCAGGCCGCGTCCCGGGCGTCCAGCCCGTCCGGGTACGCGCGCCGCACCTCGGTGAGGTCGTGCAGGCCGGGCGCGGTGGCGAGCACGGTGATCCGCCGCTCGGCGCCGGTGTCGGGGTCCCGGTGCCGGAACTCCTCCACCAGCCGGGGCACGTAGGGCAGGTAGCGCGGGTCGCCGCGTTCGGCGAGGGCGCGCAGGGCGTGCGCCTCCCGCGCCATCAGGTCGTTGTCGGTGGGCCGCCGGGGCAGCTTGAGCAGCCGGTCCGCCCCGACGTCGTAGAGGTCGGCCAGGTCGCCGGAGTGCGCCGGCGCGCCGATGCGGTAGCCGCCGAGGACGGTGACCCGCCGGGCTCGCCAGCGGGTGGTGACCCGGACGAACGCGTCGGTGGCCTCGGCGCGTACGGCCGAATCGGCGGGCACCCGGTCGGGGTGCAGGGCCGCGACCAGCTCGCGGTAGCGCCGGGCCGGCTCGTCGGCGCCGAACAGGTCGGCGTCGGTGCGGGCCGCCGCGACCAGGCGGATCGCCTCGGCGGTCCTCACCGCACCGTCTCCTCGCGGGCGGGGCGCAGCAGCGCCGGGTGCAGCAGCCGGGCGTCGCCGGCCCGGTAGAGCTTGGCGCGGGGGCCGCCCCGGGCCCCGCCGCGCTCGGTGCTGGCGCCGGTGCTCTCCACGAAGCCCGGTACCGAGAGCACCTTGCGGTGGAAGTTGCCGGCGTGCAGCGGGTGCCCCCAGACCGTCTCGTAGACGGCGCGCAGCTCGCTGATGGTGAACTCGGGGGCGAGGAAGCGGGTGGCGAGCGGGGTGTATTCCAGCTTGGACCGGGCCCGCTCCAGCCCGTCGGCGATGATCCGGTCGTGGTCGAAGGCGAGCTGCCGGCTGCTCAGGGCGGTCACCGGCAGCCAGACCGCCTCGTCGGCGTCGGTGCCGGCGGCCGCGTCCGGCAGGTCGGGCGCGAACGCGAGGTGGGCGACCGAGACGACGCGCATCCGCGGGTCGCGGTCGACGCCGCCGTAGCTGGCCAACTGCTCCAGGTGTACGCGACGCAGCCCCTCGCCGCCGAGCCCGGTCTCCTCGGCCAGCTCCCGCCGGGCGCCGGCGGTCAGGTCCTCGTCGGGGCGGACGAAGCCGCCGGGCAGCGCCCAGTGCCCCGCGAAGGGCGGCTCGCCGCGCCGGATGAGCAGCAGGTGGAGCGCGCCGTCGCGGATGGTCAGCGCCACCACGTCGACGGTGACCGCGACCGCCGGATAGGCCCGGGGGTCGTACGCGGCCAGGAAGTCCTGCTCGTCCACGGCGTCCCTCTCATCTTGAGAACATCTCGATGTGAGAACAACCTAGCGCATGTGATCGCCCCTGCCAACCCCCGGGCGGTGCGGGGGTCGGCAGGGGCGATCAGCGCACGAGGCCCACCAGGTGCGGGCGACCGCGTAGGTCGTGCAGGGCGAACCCGCCGCCCGGCAGCAGGCCGAAGCTCACCGTGCTCGGCAGCGGCACCGGCAGCTTGAACGCCACCTCGACGGTGTAGGCGTCCGGCAGCCGGTTCTCCAGCGCCGCCAGGCACCGCGCCTTGCTCCACATCCCGTGCGCGATGGGCCGGGGGAAGCCGAACAGCCGGGCCGCCAGTCGGGAGGTGTGGATCGGGTTGTGGTCGCCGGAGACCCGCGCGTAGTGCGTACCGACGCGGGGGTCGACCCGCCAGTGGGCCGAGCCGGCCGGCGCCGGAGGTCGCTCGCCCCGGTCGCGCCCTCCGTCGCCGCCGGGCCTGCGCTCCCGGCCGAGGTACGTCGAGACGCCGCGCCAGACCTCCTCCCCGCCGACCGAGCCGACCAGCACCACGTCGACCTGCCGCCCCCGGTCGTGCGGGCGCAGGTTTTCCGCGTACGTGGTGAAGTCGAGGGTCTCGTCGGCCGTGACCGGGCGGTGCACGGTGATCCGGTTACCCACGTGCACCACGCCGGTCAGCGGGATCGGGAACCCCGGAGCGGTCATCAGGCGCAGGGTCAGCGGGAAGCCCATGACGTGCGGAAACGTGGCGGGCAGCCGGTCGGTCAGCCGGAACCCGCAGACCCGGTCGTAGTCCGCCAGGTGCGCCCGGTCGACGGCGACCCCGCCGACGGCCAGCTCGGCCGCCGGGGCGCCGGCCGCCGCCGGTCGCCCGCCGAGGCCGGGCAGCGCGCCGAGCAGCGCCCGCCGGTAGAGCGCCCCGGCCGCCGGCATCCGGGCCAGCTCGACGCGCTCCCGGGCGACCGCCCCGGCGTGCCCGGCCAGGTCCTGCGTCGCCTCGACCGAGGAGGCGCGCCCGGAGAGGTCGTGCGTCTCCGCCAGGCTCAGGTCGTGGTCGGCCGGCCCCGGCCGGCGGATCGCGGCCAGCGTCTCCTCCGACAGCCGCTCCGTGGGGCCGTCGATCAGCTCGTGCACCGACAGGTCGTCGGCCGGGCCCTCCGCCGGTTCCCTCCGCCCGGCCATCACGCCCCCAGCAGGCTCTGGCCGCAGACCCGGACGACGTTGCCGCTGACCGCGCCGGAGGCCGGCCACGCCAGCCAGCCGATGGTCTCGGCGACGTCCACCGGCAGCCCGCCCTGGGACATGCTGTTCATCCGCCGGCCCGCCTCGCGCAGCATCAGCGGGATGCGCGCGGTCAGCCGGGTCTCGATGAACCCGGGAGCGACGGCGTTCACGCTGATCTGCCGTTCGCGCAGGACGGGGGCGAGCGAGTCGACCAGCCCGATCACGCCCGCCTTGCTGGTGGCGTAGTTGGTCTGGCCCCGGTTGCCGGCGATGCCGGCGATGGAGGAGACGGAGACGATCCGGCCGCCGGCCGGGATCAGCTCCCGCTCCAGCAGCACGTCGTTGATCCGCTCCTGGCTGGAGAGGTTGACGTCGAGCACGGAGTCCCAGCGGTCTGCGTCCATCCGGCCGAGGGTCTTGTCCCGGGTGATGCCGGCGTTGTGCACGACCACGTCGACCCGCCCGTGCCGGCCGGCGAGGTGCTCCGCGAGCCGGTTCGGGGCGTCGGGAGCGGTGAGGTCGAGCTGGACGGCCGTTCCGCCGATCTCGTTGGCGACCGCTGCCAGCGCGTCCCCGGCCGCCGGGATGTCCAGCGCGACGACGCGCGCGCCGTCGCGGGCCAGCACCCGGGCCAGCGCCGCGCCGATGCCCCGGGCCGCCCCGGTGACCAGGACGACCTGCCCGTCCAGCGGGCGGTCCCAGTCGGTCGGCGGCTCGGCCCTGCCGGCGCCGACCCGGACCACCTGCCCGGAGACGTACGCGGACCGGCCGGAGAGCAGGAACCGGAGGGTGGCCTCCAGGCTGGTCGACGTGCCGGCGTCGGGCTCCTTCGTGACGTACACGAGCTGGGCGGTGACACCCCGGCCGAACTCCTTGCCGATGCTGCGGGTCAGCCCCTCCAGGGCCCGCTGGGCGGTGGCCTCCCGGGGCGAGCCGCCCTCGGCGGGCGGGGTGCCGAGCACGACCACCCGGCCGCTGGGCAGCACCGAGCGGGCGTGCGGGTGGAAGAAGTCGTACAGCTGGCGCAGCTCGGTGGAGTCGGTAATGCCGGTCGCGTCGAAGACCAGGGCGGCGAAGCGCCCGGTGGGCTCCACGGCGGCGGGGTCCCGCAGCTCGACCCCGGCGGCGGTCAGGATCTTGCCGACCTGCTCGGCGAGCCGACCCCCGGTCGCGGCACCGAGCAGGACGGGCCCGGGGGCGAGGGGGTCGCCGGGGGTGTGCCGGCGCAGTCGCGGCGGGTCGGGCAGCCCGAGGCGCTTGACCAGCGCGCGACCGGCCCCCGATCGGACGAAGCTCGCGTACCTGTCGGTCATAGGCGTAGCCTACTGGCGAGTAGGTTGAGGGCAAGCCCTTCGAGGAGGCGGGATCGTGCAGAGCATCCGGCGGGTGGCGGTCATCGGCGGCAACCGCATCCCCTTCGCCCGGTCCAACTCGCGGTACGCGAGCGCGTCCAACGCGGACATGCTGGGCGCGGCGCTGGACGGGCTGGTCGCCCGGTTCGGCCTGGCCGGCCAGCGGGTCGGCGAGGTGGTCGCCGGCGCGGTGCTCAAGCACGCCAAGGACTTCAACCTGACCCGCGAGGTGGTGCTCGGCTCGAAGCTCGACCCGCACACCCCCGCCTACGACATCCAGCAGGCCTGCGGCACCGGGCTGGAGGCCGCCATCCTGGTCGCCAACAAGATCGCCCTCGGGCAGATCGACGTCGGCATCGCCGGCGGCGTGGACACCACCTCCGACGCCCCGCTCGCGGTCAACGAGGACATGCGCCGCACGCTGCTCAGGCTGAACAGCGCCCGCACCCTCGGCGAGCGGCTGAGGGTCGCCGCGAAGCTGCGCCCCACCCAGCCGTTCCGGCCGGAGATCCCGCGCAACGCCGAGCCGCGTACCGGGCTGTCGATGGGGGAGCACGCCGCCCGCACGGCGCTGCGCTGGCAGGTCGACCGGCAGGCGCAGGACGAGCTGGCGCTGCGCTCGCACCAGCGGCTCGCCGCCGCGTACGACCGGGGGTTCTTCGACGACCTGCTGACGCCCTATCTCGGGCTCACCCGTGACCAGAACCTGCGCGCGGACACCAGCCCGGAGAAGCTCGCGTCGCTGCGGCCGGTCTTCGGCGCGAAGGGCCCGGACGCCGAGCGGGCGACGATGACGGCCGGCAACTCGTCGCCGCTGACCGACGGCGCCTCCACGGTGCTGCTGGCCAGCGAGGAGTGGGCCAGCGAGCACCACCTGCCCGTGCTGGCCTGGTTCTCCTGGTCGGAGACCGCCGCCGTCGACTTCGTGCACGGCGACGAGGGGCTGCTGATGGCCCCCGCGTACGCGGTGCCCCGGATGCTGGCCCGGGCCGGGCTGACGCTCCAGGACTTCGACTTCTACGAGATCCACGAGGCGTTCGCCTCGCAGGTGTTGGCCACCCTGGCCGCCTGGGAGTCGCCCGAGTTCTGCAAGGACCGGCTCGGGCTGGACGCCCCCCTCGGCGCGATCGACCGGGAGAGGCTGAACGTCAACGGCTCCTCGCTGGCCGCCGGGCACCCGTTCGCGGCGACGGGCGGCCGGATCGTGGCGACCCTGGCGAAGCTGCTCGCCGAGAAGGGGAGCGGGCGGGGACTGATCTCGATCTGCGCGGCCGGCGGCCAGGGCGTGACGGCGATCCTGGAGCGCTGAGCGCCCGCCCCGCCGGGGTGGACGCTGTGCGGCGCGCGCCGCCGGCCGGCGTGACTGTGCAGATCCGCACCTGGACGCGGTGCCGGTCCGGTGGCCTAACCTGAGTCGCCCTCGTTCCGCTGTCGACCGGAGGATCCCGCCGGTGTCTGCCAACCCGACGTCCGTGTCCGACCCCGAGGCCCACCCCGCGCCGCCCTTCCCGGCCCCGTTCGGCCCGGCGCCGTCCGGGGGCGTCGGGATCGGCCGGACGGCCCAGGTGGTCACCGGGCTGGTGCTGCTCGTGCCGGCGGCCGTCGCCCTGCTCTGGTCGTACGTGCTCCCGTCGGTCAGCACGCTGGTGGAGAGCTTCCGGCGGGGCAACGGGCTGGGCGGGCCGACCGAGTCCGCCGGCGGCGACAACTACGCGCAGGCGATCGAGCGGGGGTTCCTCGGCGACCTGGGCCACGCGCTGCTCCTCGCCCTCGTGCCGCTGCTGCTCGCGCTGCTCGTCGCCCCGCTGCTCGCGCTCGCCGCACAGCGTGCCGGCCGGGTGCCCCGCCTGGTGACCCGGGCGCTGCTGGCCCTGCCGCTGGCCGCCTACGCCCCGCTCGCCGTGGGGGTGGCGTGGACGATGGACCGGTTCGAGGCCGACCGGGACGCCTGGACGCAGGCGCCCACGCTGACCGCCGTACGCGCCGTGGCGCTGCTGACGGCCGGGCTGGTGGTCGGGGTCGGTGCCACCGTCTTCCTCGCCGCGCTGCGCCGTGGCCCCGGCGGCGGCCGCTCCGGCCCGGCGGTCCTGGCCGTCGGCGGCGTGCTCGGGCTGGCCGTCGTCGCGGTGACCGTACAGTCCTGGTCCCTCCAGTGGCCCGTCCTCGGCGGGCGGGAAGACCAGGTCGCCCCCCTGGTGCGGATCGTCCGGGAGAGCGTGGCCTGGCTCCAGTTCGGCGTCGGCGCCGCAGGCAACGTGCTGCTGCTCGCCCTGCTGGCGGTGCTCGGCATCCTCGCGGTCGTCCTGCTCCTGGTCACCCGGACGAGGATCGCCTTCACCGGGTGGCGCGACCGCCCGGCCGGTGCCCCGACAGGCGCTCCGACGGGCGTCCCGGCCGGTGTGCGCAACCCGGTCGCGCTCGGCCTGCTGGCGGTGGGGCTGCTGGCGTTCCTCGGCGTACTCGCCTACGTGCTGGCGCCGTGGCTGCGGGCGCTCACCGCCGAGGCGGCGCTCCTGCCCTCCGGCGTCTCCACCGGCCAGGTCCAGGTCAACACCTGGCTGCCGCCGCTGATCCCGGCGGTGGTCGGGGTGGGCGTCGCCGCCCTGGCCGGCTTCGGCATCGGCGGCCTGCGCCCACTGGGCCGGGCCAGTGAGCTGCTCCTGCTGCCGTTCGCGCCCTGGCTCTTCGTCGGCGACGGTCCGCTCGCCATCGCCCATTTCGTCCGGGCCCGGGAGGCCGACCAGCTCAACACCTTCGTCGGGCTGATCCCGCCGGGCTGGCTCTGCATTCCCGCGCTCGTGGTGTTCACCCTGCTCTTCCGGGGCCAGCGGGAACGCTGGGAGGCCGGTGGCGGGTTCGGGTCGAGCATGCTCCTGCCCGCCCTGCCGATGCTGGCCGGCGCCGGGCTGCTGAGCTGGCTGGTCGGCGCGCAGAGTTGGCTGTGGCCGCAACTGGTCGTCGCGGACGTCCGGCACGCGCCGGCGGCGAACCTGGTCCTCCTGCGGCTCGCGGAGTCCTTCGGCGACCCGGAGGCCACGCGGGGCCTCGTCGCCCAGGTGCTGCCGCTGCCGATGCTGCTGTTGTTCCTGGCCGCGTTCGTGGCGTTGCAGCTGCTCTACCTGGACCGGCTCGTGATCGGGGCGGGACCGTCGACGGGGGACGGGCCCCGCTGATCCCGGGGCGGTGGCGGGCCCTGACGGGCCGTCCCGCACCTTCGTCCTCAGGGCGGTCGGTCGACCGGTCGCCGCGACGCGCGGCATGCCGGGGCGACGACGCTCCGCCCACCCCGCCCTGCCGAGAGCCGTGGCACGTCGCGGGTCTTCGGCGAAGGCCCGCGAGAGGGGCGTGCAAGACTGAGGTACGTGACGACGATCCCCAACGTGCTCGCCAACCGGTACGCCTCGCCCGAGCTGGTCGCCCTCTGGTCACCGGAGCAGAAGGTCCGGATGGAACGGCAGCTCTGGCTCGCCGTGCTCCGGGCGCAGCGGGACCTCGGCGTGCCCGTCCCGGACGGCGTGGTCGAGGCGTACGAGCGGGTGCTCGACCAGGTCGACCTCGCCTCGATCGCCGAGCGGGAGCGGGTCACCCGGCACGACGTGAAGGCCCGGATCGAGGAGTTCAGCGCGCTCGCCGGGCACGAGCACGTGCACAAGGGGATGACCTCCCGCGACCTCACGGAGAACGTCGAGCAACTCCAGGTGCGGGCCTCGCTGGAGCTGGTCCGGGACCGGGTGGTCGCCACCCTGGCCCGGCTGTCCCGGTTGGCCGTCGAGCACTCGGGCCTCGTCATGACCGGCCGCTCGCACAACGTCGCCGCGCAGGCCACCACGCTCGGGAAGCGCTTCGCGTCGGCCGCGGAGGAGCTGCTGATCGCGTACGAGCGGCTGGACGACCTGATCAACTGGTACCCGCTGCGCGGCATCAAGGGCCCGGTGGGCACCGCCGCCGACCAGTTGGACCTCTTCGACGGCGACGCCGACAAGGTGGCCGAGCTGGAGCGCCGGGTGGCCGAGCACCTCGGCTTCTCCCGGGTGCTCGACAGCGTCGGCCAGGTCTACCCGCGCTCGATCGACCTGGCGGTGCTCTCCGCGTTGGCGCAGATCGCCGCCGCGCCGTCCTCGCTGGCCACGACGATCCGGCTGATGGTGGGCCAGGAGCTGGCGACCGAGGGCTTCAAGCCGGGCCAGGTCGGCTCCAGCGCCATGCCGCACAAGATGAACACCCGGTCCAGCGAGCGGGTCAACGGCTTCGCGGTGATCATCCGGGGCTACCTGTCGATGGTCGGCGAACTGGCCGGCGACCAGTGGAACGAGGGGGACGTCTCCTGCTCGGTGGTCCGCCGGGTCGCGCTGCCGGACGCGTTCTTCGCCGCCGACGGGCTGTTCCAGACGTTCCTCACCGTGCTGGACGAGTTCGGCGCGTACCCGGCGGTGGTCAACCGGGAGCTGGAGCGCTTCCTGCCGTTCCTGGCCACCACCAAGATCCTGGTGGCGGCGGTCCGGCGCGGCGTCGGGCGCGAGGTCGCCCACGAGGTGATCAAGGAGCACGCGGTCGCCGTCGCGCTCGCCATGCGCGAGAAGGGCGCCCCCGAGAACGACCTCTTCGACCGCCTCGCGGCGGACGGCCGCCTGGGCCTGACCCGGGGCGAGATCGACGCGCTCGTCGCCGACCGCACCGCCTTCGTCGGCGCCGCCCCGGCCCAGGTCGAGGCGGTCACCCGCCGAGTAGCCGCCGTGGTCGAAGCCCACCCCAAGGCCGCCACCTACACCCCACCCCCCATCCTCTAACCCCCCACCCCCACCGCCCGCGTTGATCATGAAGTTGTTGCCTCGACACGCCGAACGGGCGGGCAACAACTTCATGATCAAGGGGCCCAAGGGGCGGGAGGGTCAGGAGTCGCGGGTGGGGGTTTCGGCCGCGGTGCGGAGGGTGGGGGCGCTCGCCGGCTCGGCGATGCCGCCCGGGGAGTCGGCGAAGGCGGGGTCGTGGGCGGTCTCCGCGGCGACCAGCGGCTGGTCGGGCGGCATGACGTCGGGCACCTTGGGCACCACGATCACCGCCGTGCCGTACGCGCAGATCTCCATCCACATCTCGCCGCAGTCGCGGCTGTCGAAGCGCATGCCCACCACGGCGTTCGCGCCGAGGCGGCGGGCCTCCTCGCCGAGCCGGGCCACCGAGTCGGTACGCCACCGGGTCAGGTTGTCCGGCGCCATCGGGTCGTACGCGCCGCCGCGCAGGTTCTTGACCCCCTCGCGGTACGGGTTCCGCGTCCTGGCCATCGACGACACCACTTCGCCGAGGATCTGGCGGATCTCGTACCCGGGTAGTTGCTCCGTCGTCACGACCAGCACGTTTCCGATGCTGTCAGGGCGACCCCGCACCCGATCGCGAGCCTTGTTCACCTGATCGGATGCTGCAAAACGGCGCGGCGCGGACGGCCGGCGCGTGGCCGCCCATCCGCGCCGTCCGGGCGCTAACCGTCAGACACCGGCCACCGAGGTGATCCAGGCCCGGTTGTACGCGACACTGCCGTAGTTCTGGATGCTGTAGCCGTCGGCGGTCGAGGCGACGCCGACCTGGCGGCCGTTGTAGAACTGCGGGCCGCCCGAGTCGCCCCGCCACGCGTTGCCGTTGATCCGCGTGCTCCGGATCGCCTGGCCGCCGTACGCGTCGGTGGCGCTGTTGCTGGTCACCTGGACGCTCGCGGTCTTCAGTTGGCTGGAGGCGGAGCAGCCGCTGTAGCAGGTCATGCCCCAGCCGTAGATCGAGTTGGTGGAGCCGATCGGCGGGTTGCTGGTGGCCAGCGTGACGTACGAGGTGCTCACCGAGCTGGACAGGCGCATCAGGGCCAGGTCGTAGCGGCTGTAGGTGGCGCTCACCGTGCGGGTGACCCCGCCGGAGGAGCGGTAGACGCTGCCGACCCGGACGGACATGCTGCCGCCGAGGCAGTGCCGGGCGGTGAGCACCCACTCCGGCGCGATGATCGTGCCGGAACAGGTGAACGATCCGTTGCTGAACACCGCGGCGGCCCACGGGGCGGACGAGACGGTCCCGCCACCGATGATGGGCTGCGGGCCCGCCGGGGCGGCGAGGGCGCCGGAGCTGGCGCCGAGCAGGCCGGCCGCTGCGGTGGCCAGCACCGCGATCATGGATCGGATGCGCATGGGGGCTCCTTCGGGGATGGGCCCGGGGTCACCGGGTCGAGCTGTCGGCCGGCGGTCGGGGTGGCCGGCGGCCGGGCACGTCCGATCGACGTACGACGATGTACGGTAGGGCTCCTGAGATGTCGTTCACAAGAGTTTCATCGACTTCCGTCTATGTGATCGCCGGTCGGCCGGTCGGTGGCGGCGGGCGTCCCGGCGGCCGGAGTGGGGCGAAACGGGCTGGTCGGCAACGGAAACGCATCGGGATCGCAACGAACCCGTATCGGTCCGCGGCCTCCGCGCCGGGAATGCCGATCACTGCCTGAACTGCGTCCGGCCGGTGCGTCCAGGGCCGTATCTGCCAGGTAGGCTGGCTGCGCTCGCCCGTTGTGGGTAGGCACCCAACTGCGTACACAGTCAGGAGTGCCCAGTGCCTCGCGTCGTCGTCGACGTCATGCTCAAGCCCGAGATCCTCGATCCGCAGGGCCAGGCCGTCGCAAACGCGCTGCCCCGGCTCGGCGTCAGCGACGTCGCCTCGGTTCGGATCGGCAGGCGGATCGAGATCGAGTTCACCGGTGAACCGGACCTGGACCGGGCCCGGGAGATCGCCGACAAACTGCTCGCCAACCCGGTCATCGAGGACTTCACCGTCCGCCTGGTCGAGGCCGACGAGACCGCGGACGCCCGCTCGTGACCGCCCGGGTCGGTGTGGTCACGTTCCCCGGCTCGCTGGACGACGGGGACGCGGCCCGGGCCGTCCGCATCGCGGGCGCCGAACCGGTCCGTCTCTGGCACGGTGACCCGCGGCTGCACGGGGTGGACGCCGTCGTCCTGCCCGGCGGCTTCTCCTACGGCGACTACCTGCGCTGCGGGGCCATCGCCCGGTTCGCCCCGGTGATGGAGACGATCGTGGACGCGGCCCGGGCCGGCCTGCCGGTGCTCGGCATCTGCAACGGCTTCCAGATCCTCTGCGAGGCCCACCTGCTGCCCGGGGCCCTCACCCGCAACCAGCACCTGCACTTCCGCAACCGGGACCAGGTCCTGCGCATCGAGTCGGTCGGCACCGCGTGGACGAACGCGTTCCAGCCCGGCCAGGAGGTGCTGATCCCGGTCAAGAACGGCGAGGGCTGCTACGTCGCCGACACCGCGACGCTCGACCAGCTCGAAGCCGAGGGTCGGGTGGTCGCCCGCTACGTCGGCGGCAACCCCAACGGGTCGCAGCGCGACATCGCCGCGATCACGAACCCCGCCGGCAACGTGGTCGGCATCATGCCGCACCCCGAGCACGCCGTGGAGGCGCTCACCGGCCCCTCCCTGGACGGCCTCGGCTTCTTCACCTCGGTGCTCAAGCACCTGGTGGGGGCGCCAGCGTGAGCGCGAGGAGTGAGCCGGGTCTGCGAGCCCCGCAGTCGCGAACGACGTGCGGGGCGGTGACCGTGCGCGGCGGCATCATCGGTCGGCTCACCCGCCCTCAGGGCGGCCCTGAGCGCAGCGAGGAGAGGTCATGACCAGCCATCCGGACGAGGTACGGGAGACCCCGGAGGCCTTCCCGGCCGGCCCGGCGCAGCCGGTGGGCGCGGCCGTCGTCGCGCCGCCGGCCGCGCCCACCGGGCCGGCGACGGCCGACTGGGCGGCCGGACTGGACACCGTGCCGCGCGCCGTGGACACCCCCGGTGAGCTGCAGCCGTACGCCGAGCTGGGGCTCCGCGACGACGAGTACGACCGGATCCGGCACATCCTCGGCCGCCGGCCCACCCAGGCCGAGCTGGCCATGTACTCGATCATGTGGAGCGAGCACTGCTCCTACAAGTCGAGCAAGGTGCACCTGCGCCAGTTCGGGGAGAAGGCCCCGCCGAGCGACCGGCTGCTCGCCGGCATCGGCGAGAACGCCGGCGTGGTGCAGGTCTCCGACGAGCTCGCGGTGACCTTCAAGGTCGAGTCGCACAACCACCCCAGCTTCGTCGAGCCCTACCAGGGCGCGGCCACCGGCGTCGGCGGCATCGTCCGGGACATCCTGGCCATGGGCGCCCGTCCGGTCGCGGTGATGGATCCGCTGCGCTTCGGCGCGGCCGACCACCCCGACACCGCCCGGGTGCTGCCCGGCGTCGTCGCCGGCGTGGGCGGCTACGGCAACTGCCTCGGCCTGCCGAACATCGGCGGCGAGGTCGTGTTCGACCCCTGCTACCAGGGCAACCCCCTGGTCAACGCGCTCTGCCTCGGCGTGCTGCCGGTCAACCGCCTGCAGAACAAGGCCGCCGCCGGCCCGGGCAACGTCGTGGTGCTGATGGGCGCCAAGACCGGCCGGGACGGTATCGGCGGCGTGTCGGTGCTGGCGAGCGCCACCTTCGACGAGGGCAGCGAGCAGCGCCGCCCGTCGGTGCAGGTGGGCGACCCGTTCATGGAGAAGCTGCTCATCGAGGCCTGCCTGGAGCTCTACGACGCCCAGCTCGTCGTCGGCATCCAGGACCTCGGCGGCGCCGGCCTGACCTGCGCGCTGACCGAGACCGCCGCGGCGGCCGGCACCGGCATGCGGGTGTGGCTGGAGCGGGTGCCGCTGCGCGAGCCCTCGATGGAGCCGCACGAGATCCTGGCGAGCGAGTCGCAGGAGCGGATGCTGCTGGTGGTCGAGCCGGAGAAGCTCGACGCCGTGCTCAAGACCGCCGAGAAGTGGGGCGTCTGGGCCACCGCGATCGGCGAGGTCACCCCGCCGGCCCCGGACGGCCAGCCGGGCCGGGTGGTGATCACCTGGCGGGACCAGCTCGTGGTCGACGTGCCGCCGGGCTCGCTGGTCGACGACGGCCCGGTCTACGCCCGCCCGATGCGCGAGCCGGCCGACCTGATCCTGCTCCAGGCCGACCGCGCGGAGACGCTGCCCCGGCCGGCCGACCCGGAGGCGCTGCGCGAGACCGTGCTGCGCATGATCGCGTCGCCGAACCTGACCGACAAGACCTGGGTCACCGAGCAGTACGACCGGTACGTGCTGGGCAACACCGTGCTCGCCCAGCCCGAGGACTCCGGCGTGATCCGGATCGACGAGCGGACCGGGCTCGGCGTGGCGCTGTCGGTGGACGGCAACGGCCGGTACGCCCGCCTCGACCCGTACCACGGCACGAAGCTCGCGCTGGCCGAGGCGTACCGGAACGTCGCCGTCACCGGCGCGAAGCCGATCGCCGTCACCAACTGCCTGAACTTCGGCTCCCCGGAGGACCCGGGCGTGATGTGGCAGTTCGCCGAGGCCGTCCGTGGCCTGGCCGACGGCTGCGCCGAGCTGGGCATCCCGGTGACCGGCGGCAACGTCAGCTTCTACAACCAGACCGGCGCGGCGGCCATCCACCCGACCCCGGTGGTCGGCGTGCTCGGCGTGCTCGACGACGTCGCCAACCGGGTGCCGATGGGCTTCGTGCCGCGCCCCGGCGGCGACCACGACCAGCTCTTCCTGCTCGGCGAGACGCACGTGGAGCTCTCCGGCTCGGAGTGGGCGTGGGTCACCCACGAGCACCTCGGCGGCGTACCCCCGCAGGTCAACCTGGCCCACGAGCGGCTGCTGGCGGACCTGCTGGCGGAGGCCGCCCGGGTCGGGCACCTCAGCTCCGCGCACGACCTCTCCGACGGCGGTCTCGCGCAGAGCCTGGTCGAGTCCTGCCTGCGGCGCGGGGTCGGCGCGCGGATCGCGGTGCCGGAGCGGTTCGCCAGCGGCTCGATGCCGTTCGTCTACCTGTTCAGCGAGTCCGCGGGGCGGGTCCTGGTCTCGGTGCCGCGCGGCCACGAGAAGGCGTTCACCGCCCTGTGCGCCGAGCGCGGGGTGCCGTTCGAGCTGATCGGCGTCACCGACCCGGCCGGCGGCGCGCTGGAGGTGCACGGACAGTTCCGGATCGGCCTGGACGAGCTGCGCGCCGCGCACACGGCGACGCTGCCGCGCCTCTTCGGGGGCTCGGAGGTCGTCCAGGTGCCCGCGCCGGCAGCCGGTGCGGTCGAGGCCGTGCCGCTGCCCGACGCCGAGCGGGCCGAGGTGGCGCCGGTGGACCCGGCGGACGTCGCGTCCGAGCCGATCGCGTCGGCCGGGCCGGTCCCGTCGACCGGTGCCGTGGCGCCGGTGGAGGCCGCGGCCCCCGCTCCCGAGGAGCCGGCCGCCGAGGCGGCCGAGGGCCCGACCGGGGCCGACGCCACGTCCGACCCCGACTCCGGTGACACCGAGCAGCCCTCCGCGCCCGATAAGCGCTGAGGCATTGGCTGCGGCCGTCTACGCCCAACCCGGATCCGGCGCCCGGTTCGACTGGGGGCTGACGGGAGCGGCTGAGCTCGGCCGGGTCTGCGCGGTGCTGGTGGTGGTGGACGTGCTCTCGTTCACCACCGCCGTGGAGGTCGCCGTCGGGCGCGGCATGCGGGTGCACCCGTTCCCCTGGGGGGAGCAGGCGGCCGACTACGCGCGACGGGTCGGCGCGGTCGCCGCGGTGGGCCGCCGGCAGACGACCCCGGAGCACCCGTGGTCGCTCTCGCCGGCGGCGCTGAGCACCGCGCCGGTCGTCGCCGACCTCGTGTTGCCGTCGCCCAACGGCTCGGCGATCAGCGCCGCGGCCAGCGCCACCGGCCTGCCGGTGGTCGCGGCCTGCCTGCGCAACGCGCGCGCCGTCGGGCGCTGGCTGCGCCGCCACGGGTACGGCTCGACGGACGCCCCGATCGGCGTGGTCGCCTCGGGCGAGCGCTGGCCGGACGGGTCGCTGCGCCCCGCCGTGGAGGACCAGCTCGGGGCGGCCAGCGTGCTGGACGCCCTCTCCGGGGTGACCGGCGGTCTCTCCGTGGAGGCGGCCATGGCGCTCGCCGCGCTCGCCAGCACCCCGGACGTTCCCGCCGCGGTACGCGGCAGCGTGTCGGGCCGCGAGTTGGTCGAGGGCGGCTTCGCCCAGGACGTGGAGATCGCCGTCCGGGTCGGCGTCTCCGACGTGGTCCCGGTCCTGCGCCAGGGCGTCTTCTCCGCCGCCTGACAGTTCGCTCGCGCCCTGCCGGCCGCGCGCCCCTGCCCCGCCTGCCGGCCGCGCGCCCCTCTGCCCGCCTGCCGGCCGCGCGCGCCCTGTCATCTGACGGCCGCGCGTCCTGCCGCCTGCCGGGACTGCGCGGCGGCGTGCCGTCCGGGCGTCCGCTCACCCGCGTCCGCCGGCCTCCGTCGCTTCGGCGGACCGACTGACGGTGCCGCGCGCCACAGCGGCGAGGGCCGCCCGGGTGTCCCGGACGGCCCTCGCCGTGGTGCTGTCGTTTTCGGCTGTGCCCGTGCGGTCAGTCGTCCAGCCAGTCCAGCCGGCGACCGCCCCGGTCCTGCTGCGGCGGGCCGTCCGGGCGGCCGCGCCCGGCCTGCGGGTCGTCGTAGCCGCCGCCCTGCTGGCCGTAGCCGCCCTGGCCGTAGCCGCGGTCGTCGTAGCCACCGCCGCGCTGCTGCGGGGGTTCCTGGCCGTAGCCGCCCTGCTGGCCGTAGCCACCCTGGTCGTACGAGGTGGGCTGGTCGTAGCCGCCCTGGCCGTAGCCGCCGCGCTGCTGTGAGGGTTCCTGGCCGTAGCCGCCCTGCTGGCCGTAGCCCGGGTCGTCGTAGCCGCCGCCCTGCTGGTCGTAGCCGCCGCGCTGGTCGAAGCCGCCGGTCGGCTCGCCGCCCCGCCCGTACGGCGCGGTCTCGGACCGGCCGTAGCCCTGGCCCTGCTCCGGCTGGTAGACGCCCGTCGCGTAGGGGTCGGCCGGGGCCGGGTACTGGGTGGACTCGCCGGTGTAGCGGCCGGTGGGCTCGTCGTAGCGGTCGCCGTAGCCCCGGCCGCCTCCGGCTCCCGCCGAGTAGCCGCCGGCACCCGCGGCACCCGCGGCACCCGCGGCACCCGCCGGAGCGCCGTAGTCGTGGCCGCCGTAGCCGCCGCCCGAGGCGGGGGCGTTGCCGTAGCCGCCGCCGGAGGACGGCGCGTTGCCGTAGCCCCCACCAGAGGACGGCGCGTTGCCGTAGCCGCCGGCACCGTAGCCGCCCGAGCCGGCGGGCTCGTCGCCGTAGCCGTTGCCGGCCCAGCCCTGCCCTGCGCCTGCCGCGCCGTAGGGCTGCGGGGGTGCGCCGTACGGGTCCGGCGGCACGTCGTCGACCACGGGCCGGTGCATCATCGTCGGGGCGTCGCTGAGCGAGGTGCCGCCGACCATCGTCGGGTCCGGCCCGGCACCGGCTCGGTTGACCACCCGGGTCTGGTCGTCCGCGCCCGCGCCCCGGTACGCCCCGCGCGCCGCCGGGACCGCGCCCGCCGCAGCGGTGCCCGCCGCGGCGTCGTCGCCCTCGTCGCCGTTGTCCTTGCGCCGCATCCAGAGCAGCACGATGGTGCCGACACCCGCGGCGACGAGCAGGCCGCCGAGCAGGATGATCAGCCAGGAGCCCATGCCGCCGGAGTCCTCGTTGCTGGCGTTGGCCGCCGCGCCCGGGCTCGCCTCGGTTTCCTCCCCGGGGGTCTCGTCGAGAGCCTCGTCCGTGGGGAGCGGCTCGTCGGTGGCCGAGGGGGTGGCGCTCGGGGTCGTCTCGACCTTGATCGCCAGGGCGATGCGCTGGCCGGTGATGCTCTGGCCCGCGCTCGCGTCGAAGCTCTTTGTGGCATACACCTCACCGACGTTGGCGCCGACGGCGAGCCGGCCCGGCGCGATCGGCTTCTCGGTGGTGCCCGTGAAGCGGAAGTTGCCGCTGTCGTCGCTGACCGTGTCCCGCGTATTGCCGGCGCCGTCCTTGAGCATCACCACGGCGTTCGGCACGGCCTTGCCGTTCGCCTGGGCGACCACCTTGCCGGAGACCGACCGGACGGTCTGCGCCTGCGACGGGCTCGGCTCCGCCTCACGGCCCCTGACCGTCAGGTTGAACGAGGCGCCGCCGGAGCCCGAGACGTTGACGGTGACCTGCTGCCGGTCGACGCCCGGAGCGTTGTTGGCCGCCCGCAGCCGAACCTCCGGCGACGCTGTTTCTCCGAAGGTCAGCTCGACCTGCCCGCAACCCCGGACGCACTCGACCCCCTGCGGCAGACCCGCGAGGCTGAGGTTGACCGACCTTTCGGTGGGGCTCGTCGGAGTGATCGAGACGGTGACCGACGTCTCGTTACCCGCCTGCACCGTGGCAGAGCTCGGGGACACCTTGACGTCGGCGGCCAGGGCTGGTGTGGCGGGGACAGCGAGCAGAGCGCCGACAACCAGCGCCACGACCACACCGGCCCGCTGCTTCCAGGCACGTCGGTGTGTTGACACGTCCACCGCCTTCCGGACTGACTTCCCTCGGCCGGCGGGGCGCCGGGCCGGGGATCATCACGGTACGAATACGCCGTCGGCAACTATGCCTTGTCTGACCGGATCAGCGCGACCCAGGGCCAGCGTGTGACGCACTGCGTTCGAGTCGTATCGTCCCGTCGTGTCCTCTCCGCACATAAAGTCCGCCGCGGTCGCGGCGGCGTTGTCGGCGCTCGACGAGGGGCGTACGCCCGAACGGCCGGTCCTCCGAGAGGCGGTCCGTGCCCTGTTGACCGCCCTCGCGGAGCGCGCCCCCGGCCGATCGGTGGAGGTGCGTGTCCCACCTTACGGCGCAGTTCAGTGCATTCCCGGGCCTCGACACACCCGCGGCACCCCGCCGAACGTCGTGGAGATGGATCCGGCGACCTGGCTGGCGGTGGCGACCGGACGGCTCGACTGGGCCGAGGCGATCACCCGGGGTCGCGTGCGGGTGAGCGGAATCCGGGCGGACCTCTCCGAGCACCTGCCCCTCTAGCTGCGACGATGCGTGGCCGACCGGTGACGCTCGGGAGCCATATCGTGACTTTCTGTGTCGACACGGATTCGCGTACACTGTCAGGCGACGACAGTGGTCCCGGCCGAGGAGCGCGAATCCCGCCCCCCGCGTGGTTCGCCAGGCCGGTCCAGACCAGCATGAGGGAGCGCAGGTGCCCCGAGGCGACGGCCGGCTGAGCCACGACCTTGATCCCCAACGACCAGGCCCCCAGGACGCGTGTGGCGTCTTCGGTGTCTGGGCGCCCGGGGAGGAGGTCGCCAACCTCACCTACTTCGGGCTATACGCCCTCCAGCACCGCGGCCAGGAGGCCGCCGGCATCGCCGTGAGCGACGGCTCCGGCGTCGTGGTCTACAAGGACCTCGGCCTGGTCGCCCAGGTCTTCGACGAGCCGACCCTGGCCAGTCTGCGCGGGCACGTGGCGATCGGCCACGCCCGCTACTCCACCACCGGCGGTTCGACCTGGGAGAATGCCCAGCCGACCATCCGGTCCACCAGCTCCGGCACCACGATCGCGCTGGCGCACAACGGCAACCTGGTCAACACGGCCGACCTCCAGCGCGAGGTGACCGAGCGGGGCCTGGTCGCCGACGGCTCGACTAACGACACCTCCCTGGTGACGATGCTGCTGGCCAGCCGCCCCGACCTGTCGGTGGAGGCGGCCGCGCTGGAGGTGCTGCCGCAGCTGCGCGGCGCGTTCAGCTTCGTCTTCATGGACGAGTCGACCCTCTACGCGGCCCGCGACCCGCACGGCGTACGCCCGCTGGTGCTGGGCCGGCTGGAGCGCGGTTGGGTGGTGGCGAGCGAGACCGCCGCCCTGGACATCGTCGGCGCGAGCGTGGTCCGCGAGGTCGAGCCCGGCGAGCTGATCGCGATCGACGAGGACGGCCTGCGTTCCAGCCGGTTCGCCGCCCCGGAGCCCAAGGGCTGCCTCTTCGAGTACGTCTACATCGCCCGTCCGGACGCCACGATCGCCGGCCGCAACGTGCACGCCGCCCGGGTGCAGATCGGCCGTCAGCTGGCCAAGGAGCACCCGGTCGAGGCCGACCTGGTCATCCCGGTGCCGGAGTCCGGCACTCCGGCCGCCATCGGCTACGCCGAGGAGTCCGGGATCACCTACGGCGCCGGCCTGATGAAGAACCCGTACGTCGGGCGGACCTTCATCCAGCCGTCGCAGACCCTGCGCCAGCTCGGCATCCGGCTCAAGCTCAACCCGCTGCGGGAGAACGTCCGGGGCAAGCGGCTGGTCGTGGTCGACGACTCGATCGTGCGCGGCAACACGCAGCGGGCGATCGTGCGGATGCTGCGCGAGGCCGGCGCGCTGGAGGTGCACGTGCGCATCTCCTCGCCGCCGGTCAAGTGGCCGTGCTTCTACGGCATCGACTTCGCGACCCGGGCCGAGTTGCTGGCCAACGGGCTGGACACCGAGGGCGTCCGCCGCTCGATCGGCGCCGACACGCTCGGCTACGTGTCCCTCTCCGGCCTGATCGCCGCCACCGAGCAGCCGAAGACCCGGCTGTGCCGCGCGTGCTTCGACGGGGAGTACCCGATCGACCTGCCCGCCGGCAACCTGATCGGCAAGCACGTGCTCGAGGGGGTGGGCCGGCGCGTCACCGCGGCGCCCGACGCCCCCGAGCACACCACCCCTCCGCTCGTCGCCACTCCGGGCGGCGCGACCACACACCGCCCGTAGCACCACCCGGCGCGGCCGGTCACCGCCGGCGCGGCGCCAGAACCACAAAGGGGAGAACCGTGACGCACGTGTCCGAGCGCAGCGGCGCAGGAAGCAGCCCGACCGGCGCCGGCGGCGACCGTCAGCCCTGGACGGCCGGCACCGGCCGGCCGGCGCGCAAGAGGTCGGTCTCGTACGCGGACGCCGGGGTCTCGATCGAGGCGGGCGACCGGGCGGTCGAGCTGCTGAAGTCGAAGGTGAAGCAGACCCGGCGCCCGGAGGTGATGGGCGACCTGGGTGGCTTCGCCGGGCTGTTCCGGCTGGACACGAAGAAGTACAAGAACCCCATCCTGGCCTCGTCCACCGACGGCGTCGGCACCAAGCTGGTGATCGCGCAGCAGATGGACATCCACGACACGGTGGGCATCGACCTCGTCGCGATGGTCGTCGACGACCTGGTCGCCTGCGGCGCCGAGCCGCTCTTCCTGCTCGACTACATCGCCACCGGCGAGGTCGTGCCGGACAAGGTCGCCGAGATCGGCGCCGGCATCGCCGACGGCTGCCGGTACGCGGGCTGCGCCCTGCTGGGCGGCGAGACCGCCGAGCACCCCGGCGTGCTCCGCCCGGACGAGTACGACATCTCCGCCACCGGCGTCGGCGTGGTGGAGGAGGCCGACATCCTCAGCCCGGAGCGGGTCGAGGTGGGCGACGTGGTGATCGCGATGCGCTCCTCCGGCCTGCACTCCAACGGCTACTCCCTGGTCCGGCACGTGCTGCTGGGCGCCGGCCGGATGCGGCTCGACGTGGTGATCGACGACTTCGGCCGGCAGCGCACCCTCGGCGAGGAGCTGCTCACCCCGACCAAGATCTACGCGCAGGACTGCCTCAAGCTGATCGCCGAGGCCGAGGTGCGCTCCATCGCCCACGTCACGGGCGGCGGCATCCCCGGCAACCTCGTGCGGGTGCTTCCCGAGCACGTCGACGCGGTGGTCAACCGGTCCACCTGGAAGCCGCAGCCGATCTTCGACCTGATCCAGACCAAGGGGCGGATCGAGGACCCGGAGATGGAGGCCACGTTCAACATGGGCGTCGGCATGTTCGCGATCGTCTCCGCCGAGGACGCGGACCGCGCGCTGGCCACGCTGACCGGCCGCGGCGTCGACGCGTGGCAGGCCGGCGAGATCATCGAGGGCTCCGGCAACGTGCAGATGATCGGGCAGCACACCCGGGGATGATGACCACGCTCCGGTGACCGTACGGGCATCTGGTCGGGGCTTCACCCGGGTGGCCGTCGCCGCCTAGCCTGAGGGGCACCCTCAACGCTGTCGGGTAACCCCCTCACCGGGGCCCCGACAGCCCTTCAGGCGCGGAGGAGGGCAATGGCTGCTCGGGGACAGTCGTTCAGCGGGATGCGCGGCCTGGCCGCCGTTCCCTCGTACGTCGTGATGCAGCCGACCACCCTGTGCAACCTGGACTGCGCCTACTGCTACCTGCCGTTCCGGGCGGTCGACCGGCGGATGCCGGTGCCGGTGGCCGAGGCGGTGGCCGCGTCGGTCAACCCGTGGGCGGCGGCGGGCCGCTTCTCGGTGGTGTGGCACGGCGGGGAGCCGCTCGCCGCAGGCCGGGAGCATCTCGCCGCGCTGATCGCGCCCTTCGGGCCCGAGGTCGAGCACCACGTGCAGACCAACGCCACGCTGATCGACGACGCGTGGTGCGCGTTCTTCACCGAGCACCGGGTGCGGGTGAGCGTGAGCGTGGACGGCCCGCGGGAGCGCAACGGCGACCGGGTCACCCGGGCCGGCGGGCCGGCGTACGACCGGATCGTGCGCGGGGTGGCGGCGCTGCGCCGGCACGGGCTGCCGTTCTCGGCGCTGGCGGTGGTGGGCCGCCCGGAGCCGGGCCTCGCCACCGAGCTGTACGACTACTTCCTCGGCCTGGGGTGTGACGTGCTCGGCGTCAACATCGAGGAGACCGAGGGGGTCAACCTCCGCGACAACTCCCACGACGCCCGGGCGGTGACCGCGTTCTGGGCGGAACTGGTGGCGGCCTGGCGGCGGGAGCCCCGGATCCACCTGCGCGAGGTCGAGTGGTCGTTGCGGTACGCCGCCGCCGTGCTGGACGGCACCGCCGACGACGTGCTGCCCCGGCGGCTGGACCCGATCCCGACCGTCGGCCACGACGGCTCGGTGACGGTGCTCTCGCCCGAGCTGGCCGGCTTCACCGACGTCCGGTACGGCGACTTCAGCAGCGGCAACGTGCTGACCACGCCGCTGGCCGACATCCTCGCCCACGCGGGCCGGACGCCCTGGGTCGGTGAGTTCCTCGCCGGTGTCGAGGCGTGCCGTTCGTCCTGCCCCTACTTCGGTTTCTGCGGCGGCGGCCACGCCGCCAACCGCTACTTCGAGCTGGGGCGTTTCGACGGTACGGAGACCGCGCACTGCCGCAACAGCAAGATCCACCTACTGGAGGGAGTGTTGGAGCATGCCCGAGACCACCAGTCACCGGCAGCCTGAGCGTGGGGTGGACGCCGCCCCGGGCCAGGTCGCCGATCGGGTGCGGGAAGCCGCGCCGGGACTCACCGCTCTGCTCCACGAGGCCGAGGCCGCGCGGCGGCTGCGGGCGGAGGTGGCGGGCGGCGACGGCGCAAGCGCCGTCTGCGCCTGGAACCACTTCGAGAACATCCCGACGTTCTACAACTGGAACAACCGGCCCCGCTGAGGCGGGCCACACCGGGATCAGGGACCTGCCGAGCAGCCGGAGTCGCCTCCGGGACGGCATGGTCCCTGATCGTCGGTGTTGGCGCCGCTTCGGATGGGCACATGCGTGAGCACGCGGGGGATTACCGCGTGCTCAGCTGCGACCGGAGGTCAGCGGGTCGGACGTACCCAGGGATCCGGGTCTTCGTCCGCGTGATCCTCATCATCGTCGTCGACATACTCTTTGTAGTCGTCGTCGAAGTTGTGCTCAGACTTACCAGCACCCGCCAACTCGCGCTGCAAGGCGGTGAGGTCGGTGTTCGGGGAGTGGTACTTCAACTCCCGCGCCACCTTCGTCTGCTTGGCCTTAGCACGGCCGCGCCCCATGGCTCGACCCCCTCGCACAGAATGCGGGGCAGCCCGAAGGCGGGCCCCGATGACGTCAGGCATCTCTCGTAGCTCTTACGGTACATGGGGATGCCATCGTTCGGCACCTCGGGTTACCGTCGACCGGTGCCGCGCGTCGCGGTCATCCAGCCGTCACCGATTGTACCGGGTAAGGAGCGGCGCCGGGAGCGCCCGTGACACCGGACAAAGCCCGACGAAATCAGCTTAACGGCGCGCTTCGGTGCGGCGGCGCCGGAGGCGGAACCGGGCCGGCTCCGCCTCCGTGACGCTCATCGCAGGTGGATCGTGCGCAGCCGGCCGACATCGGCCATCCGCCGCTCCGCCAGCCGGTCCGCCGCCACCGCCGGAGGCACGCCCTCGGCGTCGGCGAGCTGGAGGATCTCCCGGGTGGTGTCGTAGATCCGGGTCGCGCGCAGCTTGGCCCGCTCGAAGTTGAAGCCCTCGATCTCGTCGGCCACCTGGATCACGCCGCCGGCGTTCACCACGTAGTCCGGGGCGTAGAGGATGCCGCGGTCGGCCAGCAGCTTCTCGATGCCCGAGTGGGCGAGTTGGTTGTTCGCCGCACCGGCGACCACCTTGGCGCGCAGCGCCGGCACCGTGTCGTCGTTGAGCGCGCCGCCGAGCGCGCACGGGGCGTACACGTCGATGTCGGCGGCGACCAGCGCGGCGGCGTCGTCGACGAGCGCGACCTGCGGGTGGGTGCTGCGCGCCCACTCCAGGGCCTTCGGGTTGACGTCGGTCGCCACCACCTCGGCGCCGTCGTCGAGCAGGTGGCCGACCAGGTACTTGCCGACCTTGCCCAGGCCGGCCACGCCGACCCGCCTGCCGGCCAGGGTCGGGGTGCCCCAGACGTGCTCGACGGCGGCCCGCATGCCCTGGAACACGCCCCAGGAGGTGAGGACCGAGGAGTCGCCGGCGCCGCCGTGCTCGACGCTGCGGCCGGTGACGTACGACGTCTCCCGGGCGATCACGTCCATGTCGGCCACGTAGGTGCCGACGTCGCAGGCGGTGTAGTAACGCCCGGCGAGGGACTCCACGAAGCGGCCGTAGGCGCGCAGCAGCGCCTCGCTCTTGATCCGCTCGGGGTCACCCCAGATGACCGCCTTGCCGCCGCCGAGGTCCAGCCCGGCCAGGGCGTTCTTGTACGCCATGCCCCGGGACAGGTCGAGCACGTCGGCGAGGGCGGCCTCCTCGCTCGCGTATGGGTAGAACCGGGTGCCGCCGAGCGCGGGGCCGAGCGCGGTGGAGTAGATCCCGATGATCGCCTTCAGGCCGGACTGCTTGTCCTGGCAGAACACGACCTGTTCGTGACCGGTGGATCCCGGGTCGTCGTTGCTGGCGAATACGCCCATGAGTAGCTCCTGGTGTGGGGGGTGCGTCCTTGTGGGGCGCGGACCTGTGGACGCCGGCGGGATGCTGCCGGTGCCGCTGAGCCTAGTATCGGCCGACGCCGTCCGACCGCCCACGGCGCGCGTGATCGCAGCGCCGACGACGGTCGGGTTCCGATTCGTGGGAGGATCGCGCCGTGCCGTCGCTCTTCGCTTCTTACCTGCGCGTGTACGAGCCCCTGACCGCCTTCGACAAGGACCGCCAGACGTACTGGCGCCGCTACGTCGAGCAGGGGCGGGCGGTGGCCCCCGTGGAGGGGCCCGGCCGGCAACGGACGTCCGTGATCGAGGCGCTCGGCGCGGGCTGGACGCGGCTGCCCGACCTGCCGGACGAGGCGTACGTGCTGGAGGCCGACGACACGCTGCTGGTCTGCCCGTGGAACCTGCGCATCCGGGTGGCCGAGGCGGCGCTGAGCGCGCGCGACGGCGTGCCGCCGGTGCTGGCCGACGCGTTCGTGCCGCCGGTGCTCGCCGGGCAGGCCAAGGCGGTGGTGGAGGATTGGCGCAGCGGGGCCCGCGTGCTGGAGCACGGCGTGCCCCGGCTGCACGAGCAGATCGCGACGTGGGGTGTGCCGCTGCGCTGGTTCGTGCTCTTCGACCCGGAGGAGCGGCACCACGTGACCCGTCCGGGCCGGCGGGCGCTGCGCTTCCGGACGGAGATCTCGAAGGCGCGGCGCCGGTCGTCGCGGGCACTGTCGGTGCTGCGCAAGTCGGTCGGCGACGCGCCGATCACCGAGGCGGTCGAGGAGGCCGCCCGCTGGCTGGAGGAGTTCCACCCCCGCTCGGTGGTGGAGCTGGACTACGGCGGCCTGGTCGACCTGCTCTCCGACGAGACGCTGGCCGCCGACGACTCGCCCGAGCTGGTGGCGAGCGGGCTCGCCGGGCTGTCCCGGGGCGAGGCCGAGGAGGCCTCGGCGGCGTACGACAAGCTGGTCGCGCGGTGGCGCGCGGTGCAGCTGCTGGAACGGTGCAACTGACGACAATTCGCCCAGGCGGGGCCGCGAAGGCGAGGCGTCCTCGTAGTTGACGCATCACGAACCGTGATCATGAGTCCGAATAAGGTACTTTCTGCCGTGTAAAAGTCGCATAAATCGGGCATGGTTCATCCGTCCGTCTAGGGACGTTCGGCCGTTCGGCCCATGTCGGACATCGGGGACTAGCCGGACCATGGGAGACGCGTCGACCGGCGGGACCCCGGCCGATGTCTATACATGTGGAGGAGTGACCGATGGCATCGCGAACGCACGAACCAGAGCCGCTACTCACGCCGGCCGAGGTGGCGTCGATGTTCCGTGTCGACCCGAAGACGGTGACCCGGTGGGCCAAGGCTGGCAAGCTCAGCGCCATCCGCACCCTGGGGGGCCACCGCCGGTACCGCGAGTCGGAGGTCAGAGCCCTGCTGCAGGGGCAGATCCCGCAGCAGCGCCAGGGGGACTGACGGCCGGAAGGCAACGGGTGTGCACGAAGGGCGGCGGACACGGTCCGCCGCCCTTCGTCGTGTCGGGGCCCGGCCGGTCGGCGCCCGCGTGGCCGGACCGGTTGCGCATGCCGGCCGCACCGGCGCCCCGGCCGCCGAGCGGCGCAGTGGGCAGCGGGGGGCGGGGCGTGGGTCAGTCGCCGCCCGATGGCCGGCCGGCGAGCGAGACCCGGATGCCGACCGTGCCGCCCTCGCCCCGGCGCAACCGGCTGCCGAGCAGGCTGAGCCGCCCGATCATCCGGTACTTCTGCTTGATCAGGTCGCGGACCCGTCGGGTGTCGGCCGGGCCGCAGAGCGTCGCGTGGGCGGGCACCGCCTCGCCGTGCGGGCGGCCCCGGACGTCGCACGGCGCGACCGTGACGTCCCCGCTGCGCCGGATCCGCTTCACCTTGCCGGAATCCGCCGCCGACCACACCGCCAGCGCGTCGCCGTCGCGTACCGCCCAGACCGGCGTCGGCACCGCGCGCCCGTCCTTGCGGAACGTCGTCAGCAGGATGTATTTCTCCGCGGCGAGGCGGTCCAGTGTGGCCACCCCGCCAGGATACGGCCGCCGCGGCTGACTGACCGGCCGGATAGCGTGAAGCCGTGACGGTGGAACCACGGATCGGTGACGTCTTCGGCGAGATGCTGCGCGACGCGTTCGCCGTCGCCACCGGCATCGGCCCCCGGCCGCTGGCCGGCGGGCGGCTGCCACGGCCGGTCATCGAGATCATCGAGCGGGACGACGGGTTGATCAACGGCGCGCCCGCCGCGCACTACCTGGACGGCCCGGCCGACTGGCAGCCGTACGACCACCGGGCGGTGGACCGGGTCGAGGGCGCCACCCTGGACGTCGGGGTCGGGGCGGGCCGGATCGCGCTGCTGCTCCAGGAACGGGGCGTGCCGGTCACCGGGCTGGACACCTCGGCCGGCGCGCTGGCCGTCTGCCGCCGCCGGGGCGTACGCGAGCTGGTGCACGGGACGGTCGACGCGCACGTCGCCGACGGCCGGCGCTACGACACGTTCCTGCTGCTCGGCAACAACGTCGGGCTGCTGGAGGGGCGGGAGCGGGCCCCGGCCCTGCTGGCGGCGCTCGCCGCGCTGGCCCGGCCGGGCGCGCGGGTCATCGCGCAGGGCACCGACCCGTACGGCACCCGGGACCCGCTGCACACGGGCTACCACGAGCGCAACCGGCGCCGGGGCCGGCTCGGCGGGCAGCTCCGGCTCCGCCTGCGCTACCGGGAGCTGGGCACCGAGTGGTTCGACTACCTGGTCTGCTCGCCCGACGAACTCGCCGAGCTGGTCCGGGGCACCGCCTGGCGCCTGACCGACGTGGACGACCACGACGCCCCGTACTACCTGGCCACCCTGCGCCTGGCCGGCTGACGCCCGGGGCCCGCCGCGCGGCGGGCACCCCGGGCGACCTGCGTACGCCTCAGACCTGGACGGTCGGAGGGAGCTGTTCGGGCGGGAGGCCGCCGTCGCCGTCGACCACCTCGTCCGGGGTGCCGTCCTCGTCGAGGTCGACCATCGTGACGTCCACCTTGCCGTCGTGGTCGGTGTCGAACTGGAACAGGTCGGGCCTGCCGTCCCCGTCGGTGTCGGCCACCCAGACGTCGGTGCGGCCGTCGTTGTTGGTGTCCGCGCGCAGCAGGTCGACCCGCTCGTCCCCGCGGGTCTCCACCGTCTCCGCCGCGCCCGCACTGTCCACGGTCTCCGGTGCCTGGCTCATCTCGGTTCGTCCTTCCCTCGGTTGACGGCCGTCGTACCCGATCCGCGCCGCCCCCACGCATGCCGGGGCGGCCGTCGCTGCATAGGGTCGGCCCATGAGCGAGTGGAGCGGGTGGCGGAGCGCGGGTCAACCCCGGGTCGCCGCCGGAGGCAGGGAGGCGTCATGAGCGACCGCTTTGTCGTCGTCGGGGCCGGCACGATGGGGCTCGGCATCGCGTACGTGGCGGCCGGGGCCGGGCACGCCGTCGAGCTGGTCGAGGTGGACCGGGCCCGGGGCGCCGCGGCCGTGGACCGGCTCGGTGAGCTGTGGGACAGGGCGGTGGGGCGCGGCAAGCTGACCGCCGACCAGGCCGCGACGAACCGGGGGCGGGTGACGCTGCGGGCCGCGCTCGCCGAGGTCGCGCAGGAGCCGGCCGTGGTGGTGGAGGCCGTGCCGGAGCGGCCGGACCTCAAGCGGGCGGTGCTGCGCGAGGCCGAGGCGCTGCGCCCGGCGCTGCTGGGCAGCAACACGTCCAGCATCTCCATCGCCGAGCTGGCGGACGGGCTGGCGCGACCCGAGCGCTTCGTCGGGCTGCACTTCTTCAACCCGGTCTGGGCGATGGCGCTGCTGGAGGTCGTGGTCGGCCCGGCCACCGCCGACGAGACCACCGCCGCGGCCGTCGCGCTCGCCGGCCGGCTGGGCAAGGACCCCGTCGTCGTACGCGACATGCCCGGCTTCGCCACCTCCCGGCTCGGGGTCACCCTCGGCCTGGAGGCGATCCGGATGGTCGCCGACGGGGTGGCCAGCCCGGCCGACATCGACAAGGCGATGGTGCTCGGCTACCGGCACCCGATCGGCCCGCTGGAGCTGACCGACCTGGTCGGGCTGGACGTGCGGCTGGACATCGCGCGCACCCTCCAGGCCGCGTACGGGGACCGGTTCGCGCCGCCGCCGCTGCTGGCGGAGATGGTGGCCGCCGGCAGGCTGGGCAAGAAGTCCGGTCAGGGCTTCTACCGCTGGGAAGGCGGGGTGAAGTCGTGAGCGGGCTGCGGGTCGAGGAGCGGCCGGACCGGCTGGTGGTCACGCTCGACCGGCCGGAGAAGCGCAACGCCATCGACGCCGACCTGATCGCCGAACTGCACCAGGTCTGCGCGGAGCTGGAGGCGCGCCCCCGCCTGCTGCTGCTCACCGGCGGCACCGAGGGCATCTTCGCCGGCGGGGCGGACATCGGGCAACTGCGCGAGCGGGGCCGGCTGGACGCGCTCGCGGCGATCAACTCCGCCGCCTTCGCCCGGATCAGGGCGCTGCCGATGCCGACCGTGGCGGCGGTGGACGGGCCGGCGCTGGGCGGCGGCGCCGAGCTGGCGTACGCCTGCGACCTGCGGGTCTGCACCGAGCGTGCGGTGTTCGGCCAGCCGGAGGTGCGGTTGGGCATCCTGGCCGGGGCGGGCGCGACCCACCGGCTGCCGGCACTGGTCGGGGAGGCCCGGGCCAAGGAACTGCTCTTCACCGGCCGCCGGGTGGACGCCGAGGAGGCGCTGCGGATCGGCCTGGTCAACCGGGTGGTGGCCGAGCCCGACGAGCTGCTGCCCACCGCGCACGGGCTGCTGGACGAGATGGCCAAGGGGTCCGCGCTGGCGCTGCGGCTGACCAAGCTGGCGGTCGACGCGCCGGCCGCCGCGCACCCGCACCTCGACCTGGTCAGCCAGGCGGTGCTCTTCGAGGACGAGGAGAAGCGCCGGCGGATGACCGACTTCCTGGAGCGGCGACGGTCCCGCTGACCGGGGGGCGCCCGCGCGGCGGCGTCGGCACCCGCGGCGGTACCGGCACCCCGTCGCGGCGTCGGCGGCATGACGACGACGGCCGCACCGGTCATCCGGTGCGGCCGTCCGCGTGCGACGGGTCAGCGGCTCAGTGCCGGATCTCCACGCCGGCGTCCGCGAGCGCGCGGATCACCTGCGCCGACTCCGCGAACCCGATGACCAGCACGGCGTCCGCGCCGAAGTCCTTGATCTCCTTCGCCCCGGCCGTGAAGTCCACGGGGTTGGCCTTGGCGTCGGCCGGCGGCTCGTAGGTCAGCAGCTTGATCCGGTCGCCGTCGACGCCGGTACGCTCCAGCTCCGCCTTGACGGTGGCCTGGAGGCCCTCGCCGTAGGAGTCCTTGCGGGCCACGATGGCGATCTTCTGCGGCCCGTCCCGGAGGATCACGTCGGCCAGCGCCCGTCCCTGGAGGCTGTCCGGCGGGGCGGTGCGGAAGTAGAGGCCGTTGTCGTCCAGCTTGGTCAGCCCGGCATCCGTGTTCGAGGAGGAGAACAGGATCTTTCCGGCCCGCACCACGTCGGGCAGGACCTCGCGGGAGATCCCGGAGGCGCCGGCGCCGATGAGGACGTGCACGTTCTGCTCCACGTGCTTCGCCACGGTGGCCTTGGCCACCTTCGGGTTGGTGCCGTCGTCGCCGTCGATCCAGACCACCGGCTCGCCGAGCACGCCGCCGGCCGCGTTGATCTCCTTGATCGCCAGGGCGGCCGCGGCGGCCATCGGCGGGTACGCCATGGCCAGGTCACCGCTCATCGGCAGCAGGCCGCCCACGACCAGCGGGGAGCCGTCGCTGCGGTCGGTGCGGCCACCGCGCTGCTTCTTCCCCTTCGGCGGGGCCTCGGTGCTCGCCGCCGACTCGTCGCCGGCGCCGACGAACTCCGTCTTGCCGTCGTTGAGCTGCTGGCCGTCGAAGTGCACCGTGGCATAGCTGGCGGTCGCCGGCTCGCCGGCGTCGGTGAACCCGGCCCGTGTCATCGAGACGCTGCGGTACTCCACGTCCTGGCCGGCGCGGGCCAACGCCAGGCAGGACGCCACGTCCTCGCAGCGCTGCCCCTCGTTGGTGACGCCGACGATCTGCTTGGCGATGGCGGCGGGGTCGGTGCTGCCGGCGAGCTGGGCGGCGATCGCACTGATCACCACCGCGTCGTACGTCTCGGCGGTGTAGAGGAAGTCGTTCAGTCGCGGGTCGACGGACCGTAGCCGGTTCTTGAAGCTCTCCGGCAGCGGCGTCATCGGCGTGGTGCCCTTCATGCCGTCGACGAGGCTGGCGCGGTCCTTCAGCTCGGCGGGGTACGAGTTGAGCATGTTGCCGTCGGAGCCGTAGAGGCGCACCTGGTGGGTCGTCGCATCGTCGGGCCCCTCGGTCCCGCAGGCGCTGGTGGCGAGCAGGAACGTCGCGCAGGCGGCCAGGGTGGCTGCCCGCGAGGCGCGTGACTTGAGCATGGTCGTCCTTCCTCCGGGCGAAGGTCCGCTGCGCACATTAGCGTGCCGACATGTGCGGCGTGACCACGGAGGCGACTCAATCCGCAGGTCGTCCGCCATGCGCACGGAGAGTCACCATTGCCGATCGCTTGACCCGCTGCCGTACCGTGCGGTGCGTGACGGAATCACCACAGCAGACGCTCGACGACGCGACCGCCGTGCTCCGCTCGGCGCTGGCCGGGGACGGCGACGCGGTGGTGGGGGCGTTCGACGCGGTCGTCGACCGGTCGGGCCTGGCCGGCGCGTACGGGGTGGCCTGGTGCCTCGCCGCGACCATGGTCGGCGGGCCGGTGCCGCCGGGCACGTGCGCGCTGGACTTTCCCGGGATCGACGAGGCGGACTACGACACGCGCTGGGTGGCCCGCTTCGTCAGCGCGTACGCCAACGCCGACGCCGACACCGGCGAGGCGCTGTTCGGGGCGGCGGCGGCCGACGGGTTGCTGCCGGACTGCCTGCTCACCCTGGCCGGCTCGACGGTGGCCACCCTGCGCAGCCGGGCCGGCTGATCCGGCGGCCGCCGCCGTCCCGGGTCGACCCGCCCGCGTGACAGGCTTGGGGGCATGTCCGAGGCCATGCTCAGCAAGGTGCGCAAGCTGCTGGCCCAGGCCGAGGACCCGGCCTGCACCCCCGCCGAGTCGGCCGCCTTCACCGCCAAGGCCACCGAGCTGATCGCCCGCTACGGCGTGGACCGGGCGCTGCTGGCCGCCCGGGACCCGGCCACCGACCCGGTGGGCGACCGGGTGGTCGAGGTCGTCGCCCCGTACGCCCGGGACAAGGCCGGCCTGCTCGCCGCGGTCGCCGACCCGCTGCGCTGCCGCTGCGTCCGCCGCCGACAGGGCAGCGGCTTCGCCATGCACCTGTTCGGCTTCGCCAGCGACCTGGAACGCGTCGACCTGCTCTTCACGTCGCTGCTCGTGCAGGCCGCGCACGGGCTGGCCGCGGCCGAGGTGCCGCCCGGCGAGCATCCCGCCGCCTTCCGGCGCTCCTGGCTGGCCGGCTTCGCCCAGGTGATCGGCGGGCGGCTGAGGGCGGCCGAGGCCCACGCGGCCGCCGACTCGGGCGGGTCGTCGGTGGCGCTGGTGCTGGCCGACCGGTCGGATCGGGTGCGGCACCGCGTCGCCGAGGTGTACCCGCGCCTGCGCACCGCCGCGCCGCGCCGGCTGGCCGGCAGCGGGTTCGGCTCCGGCGCGGAGGCGGGACGCCGCGCCGACCTCGGGGGCCGGGGAGTCGCCACGGCTCCCGGCACCCGCCCGGGCATCGGCCACTGACGGCTCGGGCCACGGCGACGGTGCCCGTGGCCCGGTGGGTGAGGCGGCAGGTGGCGCGGGTCGGGGTCAGCCGGCGCCGTGGGCCACCGTGGTCGCGTAGCGGGAGAGCAGCTCGTGCCAGCCGGCGGTCAGCGCCTGCCGGTAGCCCTCCGCGGCCTCGCCGTGCCGGTCGAAGTGCCGGTGCTCGACCTCCACCCGGGTCCGCTCCGGCCCGTCCGCGTGGAAGAGGACCTCCACCTCGCTCGCCTGCGCCGGATCCGGCACCGGCGCCCGGTCGGCACCGATCTGCCAGGTGAAGACAAGCCGCCGGGGCGGATCCCAGGTCAGCACGCGCCCCCAGTCGCAGCGGAAGCCGTACGGGCCGATCTCGTAGAGCATCCCGCCGGCGCGCGGCTCCATGCCCAGCTCGGCCAGGTGCTCCGGGCCGGACCACGTGTACTCCATCACCCACCAGGCCGCCAGGGCGTCGGTGAACACCGCGAACGCCTGGTCCGCGGGGCCGGGGACCAGGAGAACGCTGCGTAACGAGAACTGGTCGTACTCCTGCCGGAAGCCGGCCGGGTCAGCCATCTCCTGTCCCATAGGCCCGGACCATACCGGCTGCTGCCCGGGTGTGCAGCTTCGCGCGCTGCCCGGTTCCGGACACCTTTTTCGTACGCCCGTACGGCGGCCGGCGGCCGGCCGGACGTGCCTTCCCGGGGCGGGACCGGAGGCGGGACGGGATGGCCGACCGGATAGCGGGTAAGCGCGCCGGACGGTCCCGGCCGGACCGGGCCGGAGGATGCGGAGCGGGGAGCATGAGCGAAGACGCGCAGCAGCGGGAGCCGGACCGGGTCGCCGGGCCATCGCAGGAGGGGGCGACGGAGCCGGACGTCCTGCTCGACGTACCGGAGGTGTCGGTCGACTCGATCCGGCTCGCCGTGGACGGGCTGGACGCCGACCTGTCCCTGCGGGCGCGCTTGGCCAACCTCCTCCAGCTCGACGCCGGCGTCCGGGTGCACCTGCGGAACGTCGAGCTGGACATGACCGGGGTGCACGCCGAGGCGCAGCTCAAGGTGCGCCTGGAGAAGCTGGTCGACATCCTCGACCGGGCGCTGAGCACCATCGACCGTAATCCGCAGATCATCGACGCCCTGTCCCGTACGGCGATCGCCTCGATCGACGACGTGAACCGGGCGACGCAGCAGATGGCGAGCCCGGGCGGGCAGGTCGCCCGCTCGGCAACGCAACCCGGCGGGCTGCTCGCCGGCTCGGCAACGCAACCCGGCGGGCAGGCAGCGGGCTCGGCGGAGCGGCGGGGCGGGCAGGTCAGCGCCTCCGGGGAGCGGCCCGGTGGCGCGACCGACGATCTCGGGCAGCAGGTCGGCGCCATCGGCGCGGTCGCCGACCGGTCCCTGCGGGAGCCAGGCGCCCCGGGCCAGGGCGGGGGACCGGGCGCGGGCCAGGCGACGCCGGGCGGCGGCGGGGAGCAGGGCCAGCGCGCTCGGGAGCAGGCGGGGCGCGAGGCGGGCCCGTCCGCCCAGGCGCGCCCTGAGCAGGGCGGGCCTGAGCAGACCCGCGGGGAGCAGGGCCAGCGCGCCCGGGAGCAGGCGGGGCGCGAGGCGGGCCCGTCCGCCCAGGCGCGCCCTGAGCAGGGCGGGCCCGAGCAGGTCCGCGGGGAGCAGGGCGGGCCGCGCGAGCAGCCCGACGAAGCCGGCGGTGGTGGGACGCCGAGCGCGACGCAGCTCGCGGAGCAGGCGGGCGAGACGCTGCGGCAGGCCGGGCGAAGCGTGTGGGAGGCGATCCAGAGCGGAATGGCCCAGCGCCGGCAACAGGGGCGCTGACGGGTCGGCCCCCGACCCTGGCCGCCGGTGACGACGGACCAGCCGCACGACGCCGTCCCCACCCGCGTCCTGGGCGGGCGGGGACCGTGCATCCCCGGCGACTGTGGCCAGGCTTGGGCCGGCCCGCCGACCTTCCGGCTGCCAGCCCCGACCGGTACGGGTCAGGGCGTCGGGCGCCTCGTCATGCCGCCTCGTCCCGGAAGCGCACCTCGGGGTAGGCCGGGGCCGGTGCGTCGAGCAGGGGCTGCGGTCGATCACGCAGGTGCGCGTCGAGGAACGCCGCGACGTACGCGCGGGTGATCAGCAGTTGCCGGTCCCCCGGAATGGCGCCCGGGTCCATGCCTAGTTGGGCGCCGAGGACCGGCCGGTCCGTGAAGGAGAGGTGACCACTGCCGGTGACGGTGAGCCACCGCTTCCAGCCCACCAGGCCGGGCCAGTCGCGCAGCCAGCTCGCGTCCGTCGGCCGCTCGGAGCCGACCAGCAGGAACGGCTTGGCCACGGTGCCCGCCGGGACCGGGACGAAGTGGGTGCCGTCCAGGTTGACACCGGCGTCGACCCGCCGGTCGGTGCGGAGCACCTGCGCGGCGCTCGCGCCGCCGATGGAGTGCCCGGCCATGCCGACCCGGCTCGCGTCGATGAACCGGGCGCCGTGCCACGCCGGACGCGGCCCGGTCAGTCGGTCCAGCAGGAACGACACGTCGGCCGCCCGTCCCTCGACCACCCGGGGGAGCCTGTCCTGCCCTGTCGCCTCACAGGCGAGACAGTCGGCGACCCGGCCGTCCGGGAACTCGACTCCCCGCGCCTCGTGGGGGTGGTCCACGCCGGCCACCACGTACCCCCGGCTGGCCAGCTCCTCGGCCAGCCCGGTCAGCGACTCCCGGCTGAGACTGAAACCGGGAGAGAGCACCACCAGCGGCCAGCCCCGGGCGGCCGGCCGGATCGGCACGTCGCGGCGGGCGTTGGTGCGTACGGTGGTCAACAGATCCGGCGGGAGGGGTAAACCCTCGGCGGCGACGATCCGCGCGGAGACCGCCGCGGTGGTGTAGGGCGCCCGCACGCCCGGCGCGGCCACCGCCGGGTACCAGAGCGACACCATCAGCTCCCGGCGTAGCTCGGGCCGCCACTGGTCGGGCCGGGCGTCGTCGGTCAGGTGCAGCCAGGTGGTGCCGACCGGGTAGCGGCCGGTCGGTGCCGGCAGCTTCAACGCCGGCGCCGAAGCCTGGGCCGTGACCGGGCTGCCGGCCAGCAGTGTGGCCAACAGGGTCAGGAGTACGAGCAGTGCCCGGCCGCCGCTACGCAAGGCGACCACCGGCCGCTGCGCCCGACGCCGCCGCGCCGAAGCGTGTCGTCAGCCCAGTTGAAGTGATCATGCTGCCCCTCCCTGAGGATCCGTCGTGACGCGTCGACGGTAGGGATCCGCCAGGGGTTCGCACCGTGCCCGAACGACAGGCGGGCGTACCCACCTTCGTCAGGGTTCGGCCCTGCGCGGCCGGCCACGGCAGCGTCGACCGGCCCGGCAGAGGCGCAGCTTTCTCCGCGTCGCTTTCAGGGCTGGCCGGTCTGGCGACTGCCCGACGAGGAGACCCTCCGCCAGCGGCGGTGATCAGAGCAGGTCGGACACGACGATAGCCACGAAGATCAGGACCACCGCCTCGCTGACCAACCACGAGTGGTCATTGGCCCAGTTGCGGATCTTCGGCAGCGCTGCCGTCGCCCCCTGACCGAACGCGAGCAGGGCGAGCAGTGGCAAGGCCAGTAGCAGCAGCGTCAGACACAGGAACGGCAGCAGGTTCCACCACGGCTTGTCGTGGCCTGCCAGGCTCCCGGCGACTGCCAGCATGGTCGCCTCGTCACTGGCAGCCGCGCGACATCACCATGCGCGGCCCAGCTCCGAGAGCGCCTTGGCGATCTCGCGGTCACGCCCGTCGATGGCGTGCAGGTACCGAGCAGGTTGGGGCGTGGCGCCGTTCAGTCAAGGATGTGGTAGGCGACCCAGGCGACTTGCAGTGCGACGCATAGCGACCCGCCGAGAAGTCCCAAGGTTGCCAGCGCACGGTAGAGAAGTGGCGTATCTGCGCGTAAGGCGAAATAGCCGAACACGACGCCGGCGGCTCCCGGAAGGAGAACGCGGCTGTAATCCCACAACGGCACCCAGAGCACACCTGCGGCGAGCGCCAAGAACGACAGTGCCGTGTCTCCGCGATCGCGAGCCACGTCTGCTCGATCGCGTGCCATGCATGCTTGATCGCGTGTCAGCGACGGCAGGTCGGCCACCAGGGCGTCCAGTTCGCCGAAGGTCTTCGCGTCGTAGGCGTGCGCTGACCGGGCCTCGAACTCCGCGAGGGTCAACCGCCCCTCGCTCGCAGCGACGCCGAGCCGGGCCACGACCGCCTCTCGGTCGCCGTGTGACACTCGGATGTCGTTCACAAGCAGAGGGTAGCGACGGCAATGGTCGCGAGATGGGCCGAAGCCGAATCTGATCATCTTGGCAGGCGAGGAAGCGGCGTGCGACCTACGTGCGATAGCGGGCGGCAATGAGCGGCCAAGAGCGGTCAACCATGGCCAAGGGCGATCCATGAGGCAGGCCCCTGCACGCAGAAGCGCCGACCGGCGTTTCCGCTGGTCGGCGCTTCAGTAGCCCGGCGAAAGGCTATGTGGCCAGGGGCGGGGTCGAACCGCCGACCTTCCGATTTTCAGTCGGACGCTCGTACCAACTGAGCTACCTGGCCGTGTTGCTCGGTTCATGCTACCCGCACGGCGGGCTGTCCGCCGGGAGGGTCACACGCTCCGATACGCAGAACGCCGCGCATGGTGGGCGCGGCGTCAGCGCTGGCGGTCCTGACGGGACTTGAACCCGCGACCTCCGCCTTGACAGGGCGGCGAGCACTCCAACTGCTCCACAGGACCTAGCTTTGTTGCCTCCGGCCGAAGCCGGACCGTGCCCCCAACGGGATTCGAACCCGTGCTACCGCCTTGAAAGGGCGGCGTCCTGGGCCGCTAGACGATGAGGGCGGCCCCGCCATCATTGCACACTCGCAACTTCAAGCGGACTTGCTCCCATCCGGCCCCGCCGGAGGCTTGGATAGCTTACGTGATGGTCGGCCCCTCGACCAAACCGGTATGGCCCTGGCCACAGCGAGCCGCAAAACCGCAGGTCAGGTGCGGTCTAGCGGAGCCGGGCGATGCCGAAGCGGCGCTTCAGGTCGGTGATCAGGTGCGGGCAGGCGGCCAGTGTCGCGGCCCGATCGCCGCCCCCGTCGTGCAGCAGCACGACCGATCCGGGCCGGGCCGCGGCGCGTACCCGCTTGGTGATCGTCGCGGTGGTCGGCTTGCCCCAGTCCTGCGGGTCGACGTTCCAGTGCAGCGACCGCATGCCGAGCTGCTTGGCGACCGACACCACCTCGGGCGTCCACCGGCCGCCCGGCTGCCGGTAGAACGGCACCTTGGCCCCGGGCACCGCGGCCCGGATCGCCGCGTTGGTGCGGGCCAGGTCGCCGCGGATCTCGGCGACCGGTCGCCGGGCGAGGTCCATGTCGTGGCGCCAGCTGTGGTTGCAGAGCTGGTGCCCCTCCCGCACGATCCGCCGCACCAGATCGGGGTGGCGGCGGGCCTGGGTGCCCACCACGCAGAACGTGGCGGTGACCCGCGCCGCGCGGAGCTGGTCGAGGATCTTCGGCGTCCAGACCGGGTCGGGCCCGTCGTCGAAGGTCAGCGCCACGGCCCGCACGCCGGTGCTGCGCTGCAGGCCCGGCGGCAGCTTGCTGGGCAGCGGCCGGACCGGGCGTTTGGGCGGCGGGGTGCTGCGGGTCGGCCGCGGACTGGCCGTCGGGGTCGACTCCGGCGGCAGCGGCGCCGAGGCGACGGGGCTGGGGCCGGCCGCCTCCGGCGGGGACGCGGAGGTGTCGCCGCAGCCGCCGAGGAGGAGGGCAAGGGCCAGACCGGATGCCAGTACGGCGCGTGGGCGCATCGTTCGCTCCCGAAGGGGGTCGGGGTCAGCGGACCCCCGACGCTAGTGGACGGCTTTTCGTCCCGGCACCCCGGTCAGCCAGCGGTGGACTGGCCCAGCGAGTCGCGTACGGCCAGCGCGAGCGAGACCGCCTCGCTGAGGTCGAGCGGCCGCACCACCCCGGCGGGCAGCGAGTCCGCCGGCCAGCCGGGCCCGGCGGCGAGCACCAGCAGCGGCCGGCGGGGCGCGGCGAGCAGGGCGGTGAGCTGGGCGGGGTCGGCGGTGGCCGGGGCGTGCGACCAGACGACCACGGCGGCCGGCCCGGTCCGGTTGACCGCCTCGACCAGCGCCGCCCCCGGCACCCGGGCACCGAGCATCCGGTAGCCCACGCCGGCCTCGGCGAGCGCGGCGGCGAGCGCCTCCAGCGGCAGGCTGTGCTGCTCCTCGTCGGCGCAGGAGAGCAGGACGCGCGGCGGCCCGGTGGGCGCGCCGGCCCGGGCGACCGCCGCGAACGCCTCCGACACGCACCGGGACACCAGGTGCTCGACCTCGATCAGGCCGGCGGTGGCGGCGTGCCGCTCCCCGATGCCGACGAGCACCGGGCGCAGCAGCCCGTCCCAGGTGGCGACCACCCCGTCCGCCTCGACGGCGTGCGCGATCGCCTCGCTGATCGCCACCGAGTCCAGCCGCATGGCGGCACGGGCCAGCCCCCGGGCGGCCGGCCCGGCCCGGCCGACCGGGATCGTCGGGCCGCCGCCGTCCCGCGTGCCGGCGGTACGCGCGGGCGGGCGGGCACCGGCGTCGGCGGCGGGTGCGGCCTCCGGCGTCCGACGGGCCCAGCGGGCCGCCTCGGCGGGGGTGACCCCCTGGGCGGTGAGCCGCCGCATGATCTCCAGGCGCGCGAGGTCGGCCGGCGTGTAGCGCCGGTGGTGTCCCGGTACGTGCTCGCTCGGGCCGAGCCCGTAGCGCTGGTGCCAGGTGCGCAGGGTGGTGACGGCGACCCCCAGCTGCCTGGCCACCGCCCCCGCGCTCAGCGCCTCATCGGCCACCCGACCGCTCCGACGCGTCGTCCGCCGGCAGCGCGGAGGGGCTCATGGCCGCGTTCGGCGGGCCGACGGTCGGCCGCAGCAGCCGGTTCACCACCCCGCCCAGCCAGGGCGCGTACGCGCGGGGATCGGCGTCGAGGTCGGCGACCAGCTCGACGGGGTCGACCCAGCGCAGCTCGGCCACCTCGTCGGGGTCGGGCAGCAGCGGCGTGCCCGGCCGGAACCCGCCCCGCAGGACGTGGTCGTACTCGAACTCGACCCGGCCGGTGGCCGGGTCCTCGGCGTAGTAGACGTACACCCCGACCTCGGTCAGCTCGACCGGGTCGGCGCCGAGCTCCTCGCGCAGCCGGCGGTTGGCGGCCTCGACCAGCGACTCGCCGGGCGCGGGGTGGCCGCAGCACGAGTTGGCCCAGCGCAGCGGGAAGCGGGTCTTCACCCCGGCCCGGCGCTGGAGCAGCACCCGGCCGTCGGGGTCGACGAGCAGCACCGAGAAGGCGCGGTGCAGCTGACCCGGGGGCTGGTGCGCGGCGGACACGGTGGTTTCGCCCCGTGCGTGCCCGGCGTCGTCGACGAGCTCGACGAGGTGCTTCTCGCGGGTGGTCACGGCAGGTGCCTTTCGGGTGTGCGGGCGAGGGCCATCAGGATTCCCCGGTGATGCGGCCGGCGGCGAGCTTGCCGGAGATGAGCACCATCGGCACGCCGACGCCGGGCTGGGTGCCCGAGCCGACGAAGACCACGTTCGGCAGCGTCCGGTGCAGGTTCGACGGGCGGAACGGGCCGGTCTGGAAGAAGCTGTGCGCGGCGGCGAACGGGGTGCCGGCGGCCATCCCCTGCTCGGCCCACTCGGCCGGGGTGACGGCCCGCAGCACCTCGACGCCCGCGCCGAAGCCGACGTAGCCGCGCTCCTCCAGGGTCCCGACGAGCTGGTCGGCGTAGCGGTCGGTGAGGTCGCCCCGCCAGTCGAACGGCGCCCGGTGGAGGTTGGGCACCGGCGCGAGCACGTAGTAGGTGTGCCGGCCGGCGGGCGCGAGCGACGGGTCCGTCCGGCTCGGGTTGGTCACCAGCAGGGACGGGTCGCTCATCAGCTCGCCGCGCCGGATGACCTCATCGAAGGTGCCCTTCCAGGACCGTCCGAAGTGGATGTTGTGGTGGGCGATCCTCCCATATCCCTGCCGGGATCCCACGTGCAGGACCACGCAGGACGGCGAGTAGGTGAGCCTGCGGGGGCGGGTCGGCGGCAGCAGGTCGCGGTAGGCGACCGGCAGGTCGGGGTTGAGCACCACCACGTCGGCCGGGATCAGCTCCCCGTCGGCGGTCAGCACGCCGGTGGCCCGGCCGTTCGCGGTCTCCACCCGGGTCACCGTGGTGTCGTACCGGATCTGCACGCCGTGTTTCTCGGCGGCGCCGGCCATGCCCCGGGAGACCGCGTGGATGCCGCCGCGCGGGAAGTAGACCCCGGCCACCGAGTCGAGGTACGCGATGACCGCGTAGATGGCCAGGGCGTCGTGCGGGGCGAGGCCGGCGTACATCGCCTGGAAGGAGAAGATCCGTTGGGTGCGCGGGTCGCGGAAGAACTGGTTGATCTTCGTCTGGAGCCGGCGGAAGGCGCCGCCCGCCAGCAGCCTCAGGAGGTTGCCGGTGAGCAGGTCGGTGGGCGCGTCCAGGTTGCGTTCGATGAAGTCGGCGCGCTCCCACTGCCAGAGCTTCCGGGCGTAGTCGACGAAGCGCAGGTAGCCGTCGGCCTCGCGGGGGCCGCAGACCCGGGTGATCTCGGCGGCCATCCGGGCGGTGTCGGTGATGACGTCCAGCGTCGACCCGTCGGGGTAGTAGGCCCGGTAGGCCGGGTCGAGCGGGGTCAGGTCGAGCCAGTCGTCCAGTTCCTCGCCCACCGCGCCGAGCGCCTCGGCGATCAGGTCCGGCATGGTGAGCACGGTGGGGCCGGTGTCGAACTCGTAGCCGTCGACGCCGAGCCGGCCGGCCCGGCCGCCCGGCACCGGCTCGCGCTCCAGCACGGTCACCTGCCGGCCGCTGCCCGCCAGGTGCAGCGCGCAGGCCAGCCCACCCAGGCCGGCGCCGACCACCACCACCCGGTCCGTACGCCCGTGCACGGTGCGCACGCGATCACCCCCCTGTGCGAAGTTGCCCATCATGCCCGCCGGTTGGTGGCGGCGGTGGCGAGACCGGTCAGCGCGGTGCGCGCCGTCTCGTCGATCGACGCGGCGTCGAGCGCGGCGAGCGCCTCGGCGACCCGGTCGGAGATCATGCGCTCGACGCGGTCCACCGCGCCGGTGTCGGCGACCACGCCGGCGAGCCGGGCGATCTCCTCGTCCGTCACCCCGTCGCCGACCCGGTCCAGCGCGCGCCACTGAGCCGGCGTGGCGAGCTGCCGGGCGAGCATGAGCAGCGCGGTCGGTTTGCCGGTGCGCAGGTCGTCGCCGGCCGGCTTGCCGGTGGCCGACGGGTCGCCGTAGACGCCGAGCAGGTCGTCGCAGAGCTGGAACGCCTCGCCGACCGCGAGCCCGTATCGGGTGTACGCGGCGATCAGCGGGGCGTCGGTGTCGACGCCGGCCAGGCGGGCGCCGAAGAGCAGCGGCTTCTGCACCGTGTAGCTCGCGGTCTTGTAGCGGGCGACCCGCAGCGCGCGGTCGACCGACCAGTTCGCCGCGTCGCTCTCGCCGAGCACGTCGAGGTACTGCCCGGCGATCGTCTCCACCCGCATCTGGTCGTAGCAGCGGCGGACGTGGAGCAGCCGGGCCGGTGGCAGGGCGGCGTGCGCGAGGAGCCGGTCGGCCCACACCACGCAGAGGTCGCCGACCAGCACCGCGACCGCCTCGCCGAACCGACGCGGGTCGCCCCGGTGCCCGGCGGCGGCGTGCCGGGCGGCCTGCGCCACCTGCACGGTCGGCCGGCCGCGTCGAGTGGCGGAGGCGTCCATCACGTCGTCGTGCACGAGGGCGAAGGTGTGCAGCAACTCCAGGGCGGCGAACGCCGGTAGCACGGCCGGCAGCGGCTCCGCGCTTCCCGCGCCGCGCCAGCCCCAGTAGGCGAACGTCGGCCGGACCCGCTTGCCGCCGGCCAGCACGCTGTCGCGCGCCGTCGCGGCGAAACGGCCCATCGCCGCGTCGATCTCGGCCAGCGAGGCGACCTCGGCGGCCAGGAAGGCGGCCAGGGTGCGGTCCACCGCCGTGACCAGATCGCTCGTGTACGCGGCCAGGACCGCGCCGACGAGGTCGTCCCCGTCCCCCGGGGCTGCCGGCGTGACGCGGAGGGTGTTGCCGGCAACTGCGTCGTTGGCCATGCGGCCGAGCGTACCCTAGGGTTACGTCTTGCGTCGATTGGTGCGTCGATACTTGAGGAGGGCCGGTGGACACGGATCTCACCGCTGCCTATGACCGTTGCCGTGCGGTGCACAGACGCCACGGCCGCACCTACTATCTCGCGACCCGGCTGCTGCCCGCCTGGAAACGGCGGCACGTGCACGCCCTCTACGGGTTCACCCGCTACACGGACGAGATCGTCGACCGGACCGAGGAGTTGTCCCCGGCCGAGCGTGCGGCGCGGCTCGACGACTGGGCCGGCCGCTTCGTCGCCGGGCTGCACGGCCAGCCGGTCGACGACCCGCTGCTCCCGGCCGTGCTGCACACCATCGCCGTCTTCGATCTCGACCGGGACGACTTCGTGTCGTTCCTCAAGAGCATGGCGATGGACCTGACGGTCACCTCGTACCGCACCTACGACCACCTGCTCGACTACATGGAGGGCTCGGCGGCCGTCATCGGCACGATGATGCTGCCGATCCTGGGCAGCTCCGACCCGGCCGCGGCCCGCGAGCCGGCGCGCCAGCTCGGCTTCGCCTTCCAGCTCACCAACTTCATCCGGGACATCGGCGAGGATCTGGAGCGCGGGCGGACGTACCTGCCCGACGACGACCTCGCCCTGTTCGGCGTCACCCGCGAGGAGCTGACCGAGGCCCGCGCCCGGGGGCGGGCCACGCCCCGGATCCGGAAGCTGATCGCGTACGAGGTGGGCCGCGCCCAGGCGCACTACGCCGCCGCGGCACCCGGGATCACGCTGCTCGCGCCCGCCTCGCAGGCGTGCATGCGCACCGCGTACGCGCTCTACGGCGGCATCCTCGACGAGGTGGCCGCGCAGGACTACGACGTCTTCGCCGGCCGGGCGCTGGTGCCGCGGCGCCGCCGGCTGGCGGTGGCCGCCCGCGCCCTGCTCGCCCCGACCGGCACGCCCGTGGTGATCCCCGGGCCCGCCCTGGCGCCCGCCCCGGTCCCCGTGCCCGCCCCGTGACGGCCGCGCCGTCCCCGGGGGCGGGTCAGAGGCAGGAGTGCAGGGCGTCCACCAGGGCGTCGACCCGGTCGTGGTCGGCCAGATGGGACGTTGCGTAGGCGAAGGTGTAGCCGCGCGCGGGGTCGGCCCAGGCGGAGCTGCCGCCGATCCCGCCCATGCCCCAGCTCCCGTCCTCCTCCCACTGCATGCCCAGCGTCCACCGGGTGCGCCGACCCAGCAGCAGGTCGTCGCCGTCGTACTGGACCCGCGTCGCCTCGCCCACCAGCTCCGGGCTGAACAGGCGTACGCCGTCGAGGACGCCACCGGCGAGCAGGCCCGCGTAGAGCCGGGCCAGGGCACCCGCCGTCGAGTGCAGGTTGACCGCCGGCACCTCCGCGCCCCGCCAGAGCGGGCTGTTCACCACCGCCAGGTCCCGCCCGCCGGGCGGGTTGTCCAGCGCCCGCGCCCAGAGCGAGCCCGGCGCACCGGCCACCCGGTCCGGCCACCCCGGGTCGCCGTACCGCAGCTCGGCGCAGCGCCGCCGGTCCGCCTCGCCGAGGCCGAAGCCGAGGTCCAGCCGCCACGGCCCGGCGATCTCCTCGGCCAGGAAGCGGCCCACCGACCGCCCGTCGACCCGCCGCACCAACTCGCCTACCAGATGCCCGTACGTCCAGGCGTGCTCGCCCGCGACGGAACCCGGCGGCCACTCCGGCCCGGCGGCGGCGAGGTCGGCGCAGAGCAGGTCCCAGTCGGCGATCGCGGCGGCCGGCCGGGGCACCGGGAAGGTCGGCAGTCCGGCGGTGTGCGTGAGCACCTGCCGGACGGTGGCCGCGGTGCGGAAGTCCGGCCAGTGCGCGGCGACCGGGTCGTCCAGGCCGAGCCGGCCCCGGTCGACCAGCATCAGCAGGCAGAGCGCGGCGACGGGCTTGCCGACCGAGTAGACGTTCACCAGCGTCTCCGGCCGCCACGGCCGCCCCGGCGACCGTTCCCCGCCGACGATGTCGACGACCGGCTCCCCGTCGTACCAGATCGCCAGGCCGGCCCCGCTCTCCCGGCCGCTGGCGAGCAGGTCGGCGAAGCAGTCGTGGACGGCGGAGAAACGGGCGCGCATCCGGCCACCGTAGGCGGCCGACCACCACCCGGGCAGCGAATATCGCGCCGGCCGGGTGGTCGGAGACCGGGCGGTGCGGAATGCTGGCGGGATGGCGGAGCCGGAACTGGTGGACGTGGTCGTGGTCGGGCTCGGGGTCGGCGGCGAGGAGGTGGCCGGGCGGCTCGCCGAGGCCGGGCTGACCGTCGTCGGCGTCGAGCGTGACCTGGTCGGCGGGGAGTGCCCCTACTGGGGATGCATCCCGAGCAAGATGATGATCAGGGCGGCCAACGCGATCGCCGAGGCGCGCCGGGTCGACGGGCTCGCCGGCACCGCCCAGGTCCGGCCCGACTGGGCGCCCGTGGCGAAGCGGATCCGCGAGGAGGCCACCGACACCTGGGACGACACGGTCGCCGTGGAGCGCTTCACCGGCAAGGGCGGCCGGTTCGTCCGGGGCAGCGCCCGCCTCGACGGCCCCGGCCGGGTCCGGGTCGGCGAGCGGGTCTTCCAGGCCCGGCACGGGATCGTGCTCGGCACCGGCACCAAGCCGTCCGTGCCGCCGGTCGACGGGCTGGCCGACACGCCGTACTGGACCAACCGCCAGGCGATCGAGGTCGAGGAGCTGCCGGAGTCGCTGCTGGTGCTGGGCGGCGGCGCGATCGGCCTGGAACTGGCCCAGGTCTTCGCCCGGTTCGGCGTCCGCGTCACCGTCGTCGAGGCGGCGGACCGGGTGCTCGCGGTCGAGGAGCCGGAGGCGTCCGAGGTGGCCGCCGCCGCGCTGCGCGCCGACGGGGTGGAGATCCACACCGGCGTACGGGCGGAGCGGGTCCGCCACGACGGGCGCGGCTTCACGCTGCACGGGGCCGACGGGGCCGAGTTCACCGGGCAGCGGCTGCTGGTGGTGACCGGCCGCCGGGCTCACCTCGACGAGTTGGGCCTGGACACCGTCGGGGTGGACGCCGGCCAGCGGTACCTGGCCGTCGACGACCGGCTGCGCGTCACCGACGGGATGTGGGCGGTCGGCGACGTCACCGGGGAGGGCGCGTTCACCCACGTCGCCATGTACCAGGCGGGGATCGTCGTCGCCGACGTGCTCGACCACGCCCGGCGCGCCGACGGCGGGCCGGACGCCAGCGGCACCGCCCGCGTGACGGGCGGCGCTGTCGGCGCGGTCAGCGCGTCCGGCGCCACCCGGTCGGGGGCCTCCGCCGGCGCGGTGCCGCGCGCCGACTACCGCGCGCTGCCCCGGGTCACCTTCACCGACCCCGAGATCGGCGCGGTCGGCCTCACCGAACGGCAGGCCCGCGAGCGCGGGATCAACGTGCAGGTCGGCCTCGCCGAGCTGCCGTCGTCGGCGCGCGGCTGGATCCACCGGAGCGGCAACGAGGGATTCGTCAAGCTGGTCGCCGACGCTGACCAGGGGGTGCTGATCGGCGCGACCTCGGTCGGGCCGGCCGGCGGCGAGGTGCTCTCCGGGCTGGTGGTGGCGGTGCACGCGGCCGTGCCGCTGGCCCGGCTCCGGCACATGATCTACGCCTACCCGACGTTCCACCGCGCCATCGAGGACGCGCTGCGGCGCCTGCGCTAGACGGACGCGCTGCGACGCCTGCGCTAGACGGCCGCGCCGTGCCGCCCGGCGCCGGCGGCGAACCGGGCCGCCCCGGCCGCCGCGTCGGCGGCGAGCGAGTCCATCCCGTACGCCAGCTCGGTCGCCAGCGCCGCCGGCTCCGGCTGGCCCGCGCCGGCCAGCACGGCGGCCCGGTCGTTGCGCAGGCAGGTCTGCGGGTGCCGGGCGATCTCGGCCGCCAGCCGCTCGGCCGCCGCCCGCGCCTCACCCGGGGCGACCAGCCGGTTCACCAGCCCCATCGCGTACGCCTCCTCGGCCGGCACCGGCCGGCCCGTGAGGATCAGGTCCATCGCCCGGCTCTCGCCGATCAGCCGGGGCAGCCGGACCGTCCCCCCGTCGATCAGCGGCACCCCCCAGCGCCGGCAGAACACCCCGAGGACCGCGTCGGACTCGGCGACCCGCAGGTCGCACCAGAGCGCCAGCTCCAACCCGCCGGCCACGGCGTGACCGGAGATCGCGGCGATCACCGGCTTGCCGAGCACCATCCGGGTCGGGCCCATCGGGCCGTCCCCCTCCGGCTCGACCCGGTTGCCGCTCGGGGTGCCGATCGCCTTCAGGTCGGCCCCCGCGCAGAACGTGCCGCCGGCGCCCCAGAGCACGGCCACCGCTGCGTCGGGGTCGGCCTCGAAGGCGCGGAACGCGTCGGCCAGGGCCCGGGCCGTCGGCCCGTCGACCGCGTTGCGGGCCGCCGGGCGGTCCAGGATCACCGTGGTCACCGGCCCGTCGTGCTCGACGCGTACGCCCATCGGCACAGCATGCCCCGGTGGTGCCGGCGGCGCCAGGGGCGTCAGCGCGCCTTCGCGGCGCGGGGACGGACCAGGGTCGCGCCCAGCGCGGCGCCGACCACGCACGCCACCCCGGCCGCCTGCGGCCAGGCCAGCAGCTCGCCCAGCAGGACCAGCCCGACCAGCGCGCCGATCGCCGGCTCCAGGCTGAGCAGGATCGCGAAGACGCGGGCCGGCATCCGGCGCAGCGCGGCCAGTTCGGCCGAGTACGGCAGCACCGACGACAGCAGTGCCACCGCGACGCCCAGCGCGAGGGTCCACGGGTCGAGCAGCGCCGTGCCGCTGCCGGCGACCCCGAACGGCAGTACGGCGAGCGCGGCGACGGCCATTCCCAGCGCGAGGCCCCGGCTGCCCGGCACACGGGCGCTGACCGCCTTGCCGAGCAGTACGTACCCGGCCCAGCCGACCGCGATGGCGACGCACAGCAGCAGCCCCACCCGGTCCATCCCGGTCCCGCCGAGCCCGCTGATCAGCAGCACCCCGCCGCCCGCCAGGACCGCCCACGCCACGTCGGCCGGCCGGCGGCTGCCGGCGAGCGACACCAGCAGCGGCCCCGCGAAACCGATGGTGACCGCCACGCCGAGCGGCACCCGGTGCAGCGCCGCGTAGAAAGCGAGGTTCATCAGCGCCAGGGTGAGCCCGAACGCCCCGACCAGGCCGGCGGCGCGCCAGCCCAGCCGCAGCCCGGGCCGGGCCACGAGCAGCAGGATCAGCGCGGCGAAGCCGAGCCGCAGCGTGGTCGTACCGCCGGCGCTGGTGCTGCCGAAGAGTTGCTTGGCGACGGCCGCACCGACCTGGGTGGAGAGCATGCCCAGCAGCATCAGCAGCGGCGGCGGCACGGCCCGGGGTCGGCCGAGGGCGACGGTCAGTCGGGCCGCCGGGTGGCCGGCCGGCAGCGGGCGGGAGGCGAGTGCGTACACCCGGACCACACTGGTCGCGGACGGCGCGGCGCGCGACCGGATTTCCACGCCCGGCCGGCGGTCCGGGGCGGCGGTCCGGCCCCTGGCCGGTCCGGCCCTGCCGGTCGGCGACGACCTCTACCCCGACGCGGGTGCCGCCGCCGGCCGGGCGGCGGGTCCGGGTGGCGCGGCGCTAGCATGCCGGGCGGCACGATCATGTGAGGTGCCCCGCGCGAGCGGGGAGAATCGGGAAGCCGGTGCGAATCCGGCACGGGCCCGCCGCGGTGACCGGGGAGCCACCGTCCACGCGCGAGAGCGCAGCCACTGGCCCGCCCGGGCCGGGAAGGCGGACGGCCAGGCGTCGATCCGGGAGTCCGAAGACCGGCCTCGCGGTCAGGTGCCCACGCCCGGAGCGTGGGCCGAGCGCAGCGGGAGCCTGCCTTGGATCTCTACGACGTCATCCATCGCCGCCGGGACGTCCGCGGCCAGTTCACCGGGGCGCCGGTGCCCGACGGGACGCTGCACCGCGTCCTGACCGCGGCGCACGCCGCGCCGAGCGTCGGCTACTCCCAGCCCTGGGACTTCGTCCTCGTCCGCGACCCCGAGCTACGGCGCCGGTTCCACGAGCACGTCCAGACCGAGCGGGACACCTTCGCCGCCACCCTGGACGGGGAGGCGGCCGAGCGGTTCGCCCGCATCAAGATCGACGGGGTGCTGGAGTCCACCCTGTCCGTGGTGGTCACCTACGACCCGGCCCGAGGTGGCCCCGCCGTGCTCGGGCGGCACGCCATCGCCGACACCGGGCTCTACTCGGCCTGCCTCGCCATCCAGAACCTCTGGCTGGCCGCCACCGCAGAGGGGCTCGGCGTCGGTTGGGTGTCGTTCTACCGGGAGCCTTGGCTGGCCGAACTGCTCGGCATCCCCGACGGCGTACGGCCGGTGGCGTGGCTCTGCCTCGGGCCGGTCACCCACTTCGAGGCCGTGCCCGACCTGGCCCGGCACGGCTGGCGGCAGAAGCGCCCGCTGGCCGAGGCGATCCACCACGACCGCTGGACGCCGCCGGACCGCTGACCGCACCACCGCGGAAGGGCGGGTGCCATCCGGCCGGTGCCCGCCCGGTTCCGGGCCGGCAGGGACCTCGTCACGCACCGCTGCGGATCCGTCACCGGATACCGGTTTGCGGTCGCTCCTGCCGGGAAGTCGGTACGGGTGCGAGCACTCATGACGAAGATCGAGCAGGCCTCCGCGCTGGACCGGATCGGCGACCGGTTGCAGCGGGCCGTCCAGGCCACCCTCCGCCCAAGGCGCGTCCGCGACCTGCTGCACGGCGTGTGGCTGGGGCACCCGCTGCACCCGGCGATGGTGCAGGTGCCGGTCGGCGCGTGGCTCAGCACGGCCGTGCTGGACCTGATGCCGGGGCAGCGCCGCGCCGCCACGACGCTGTGCGCGGTGGGCACCGTCAGTGCCCTGCCGGCCGCGGTCGCCGGGCTCAACGACTGGGCGGCCCTCGCCCGAGACCAGCGCCGGATCGGCCTGGTGCACGCCGCCTCCAACAGCGTCGGCCTCACGTTCTACGCCGGCTCCATCGCCGCCCGGATGACCGGCCGGCACAACCTCGGCCGTACGCTCGGCTTCCTCGGGCTCAGCGCCGCGAGCATGGGGGCGTACATCGGCGGGCACCTGGCGTACAAGCAGGGCGCGCAGGTCAACCAGAGCATCTCCGAGCTGCACCGGATGAGCGACGGCTGGCACTCGATCGCGGACATGTCCGCCCTGCCGCAGCGAAAGCTGATCACCCGGGAGATCGACGACGTCTCGGTGATCCTCTACCGGCACGGCGACGAGGTCACCGTGATGCTGGAGCGCTGCCCGCACCAGAGCGGCCCGCTCGGCGAGGGTGAGGTGCAGGAGATCGACGGGCACGCGTGCGTGGTCTGTCCGTGGCACGGCAGCACGTTCCGGCTCAACGGCGGCGAGGTCGTGCACGGGCCGTCCGGCAACGACCAGCAGGTCCTGCCCACCCGCATCGTCAACGGCATGCTGGAAACCCGCCTCCCCTGACCACCCACCCCACCCACCCACCCACCGATCAACGGGGGCGTCCGGGGGTTGGGGTGGGGTTGGGTGGGTCAGGGGCGGCGGTGGCGGCCGATTTGGGGTTCGCGGGTGGTGTCCGGGTGGGCGCGGGCCAGGGCGCCGGCCACCGGGTGGGGGCCGGTGGGCGCGTCGCGGGGGCCGCCCGGAGTGGTGCTGCTGCTCGGGATCGCGGTCGTCCCGGTGGGGGTGGTTGGGCCGGTGTCCCGGGGACTCGCGTTCCGTCCGGTTCCGCGACCCGTCCGGGCCCGTACGGTTCCGTCACGTTCGGTCGCGCGTCCGATTCCGCTGCGGCTGCCTCCGTTCCGCCCGGTGCCTCGACGGCGTGTGGTGGCGGTGCGGGCCGCGCCTGCCGGTACGCGGGCGGGGCGGCCGCGCAGGCCAAGGACCGCGCCGATCTGCGCGCCGACGATGCTCGCCACCGCCAGGACGGCGGAGACCGCGAGCGGTCGGTTCACGCGGTCGGGCTCGCCGGCCCGGGCCGCCCCGACCGTCAGCGTCGGGGCCTCGTCGCCGGGCGCGTCGGCCGGCGGCGGTGCCGGGGCCTGCGCCGGGGGCGTCGCCCGCTCCGGGGTGACCTGTTCCGGGGTGGGCTGCGGGGCCGGCAGGGGTGCGGTGGGACGGGCGACGAGGCGGCCGGCGGCGTGCCGGCGGGCACCCCGGTCCTCGGCCTCCTGCGGGAGCCTCAGCAACTGGCCCGGGTGGATCCGGTCCGGGTCGTCGATACGGTTCAGCGCGGCCAGTTCACGGTAGTCGTCGAAGTCGTCCAGGTAGCGCTCGGCGACCCTGCCCAGCTGGTCGCCCCGGGCCACCCGGTAGACCGCCGCCCCGTCAGTCGAGGCAGCCGGAACAGGCTGCACGGCCGGAGCAGCCTGCGCCGCCGAGGCCGCCGGAGCAGGCTGCGCGGCCTGGGCCGCCAGATCGACGTGGGCTGCACGGGCGGGCGGCAGAGCCGGGCCAGCCTGGACGGCCGGAGCGGCGGAGGCCGGCCAGGTGGCCTGCGGCGGGACAGCCATCGGCGCGTTAGCGATCGGCGCTGCCGGCAGGGCGTACGGGCCGGCGACGGCCGTCGCCGCGCTCGCCGCCGGGCTGGCCGCGATGATCAGCGCGACCGACCCGACCAGGGCGGCGGCGGCCCGCTGCTGGCGGCTCATGCCCGGCAGCCGGGGTGCCGGCCGGCGCAGCGCCTGCGCGCAGAGTTCCACCAGCACGGAGAAGGCGAACGTCGCCCACCCGAACCAACCGGCCAGCGCCAGCGCGCGCAGGAAGAGGCGCCCGTCGTCGCGGCTGGTCAGCGTCGCGCCGATCTCCGCGACGGTGGGCAGGTGGTCGGGCAGCGGGTTGCCGGCGAGGGCGAGCAGCGCCACGGGCGCGCCTACCAGCACCGCGCAGAGCACGACGAGCGCGCCGAACCCGGTCAGGATCCGTCCGGTCCGCCGTACGACGGAACGACCCGAAGCGGCCATGGCTGCCTTCCTTCCTTCGGTGCTCCGGTGAGCGGCCGCGCGGTCGCCTCGCCGGAGACGGTGACGGTCTCGTCGAAGCCGAACAGGCCGAGCATGGATCTGTGGTGGGTGACGGTGACGCGTACGCGGACCCGGGTCTCCCCGTCGACGACCGGGAAGCTGACGGTGTGGCCGGCGGCGCCGGCGGCTGCGAGGTAGTCGGCGACGGCCCGGCGGGCCTGCGGCCGGTTGATCCGGGTGGGCCCACCCTCGATGGCGGTGGCCCGGTCGATGGCCTGACCGCCGGCCCGGGCGGCCTCGGCCGCGAGGTTGTCGGCCCGCTGCAACGTGCGCAGTTGGCCGGCGCCGTCGAAGGCCATGCCGATGACGGCGAGGATCCCGACCATCGCCACCGCGAGGAAGACGCTCACCCGACCCTCGTCGCCGAGGGTGGCGGGAGCCGGCCGGACCCGACCGGCGGTCATCGCCGGCTCCGGTAGCGGTCCAGCGGCGAGGTGAAGCTCGCCGACACCCGGTTGCCGGCGGGCATCCCCGGCAGGACGGACAGGTGCAGGTCCCGGTAGGAGACCGTGCAGACGATCCGCACGGTGACCGAGGCGTCCTGCCCGGCGGGGCTGCGGAACGCCGCGTCGAGGGCGGTGGGCCTGCCGCGTACCGCGCCGCTGAAGGTCACCTCCGGGCTGCCGGCGCAGTCCAGGCCCCGCCAGTCGAGCTGCCGGCGGGCCGCGTCCCGCGCCTCCGCGCGGGCGGTGCGGGCGTCCCGGGAGATCGACGCGGCGCGGGCGGCGTCGTGGGCGGCGGCGTCGATGGCCTCGGCCGCCACGGCGGTACGCCCCGTGACCCCGGCCAGCACGATCAGCGCGATGAAGGCCGGGGCGAGGACCGCCACCTCGATCGAGACCGAGCCCCGCTCGGCGGTACGGCTCACGGCGTGGTCCACCGTTCCACCGTCCCGTGCGCGGTCTGCCGTACCGGGAAGCTGACCCCGGGGACGACCGACAGGGCGCGACCGCGCACCGTGCAGGTCACCTCGGTATTGGTGCTCTCGCAGCTCGGGGCGGGCTTGTCCCAGTCGACGAGCCAGCCGCCGGCGGCCCGCAGGAAGCGGGTGGCCCGGGCCTCGCCGGCCCCGGGCGGCGCCTGGTGCAGCCGTTGCGCGTTGACCGCGCTCTGCGCGGCGTTCAGCGCGGTGGAACGGGCGACGAACCAGGCCGCGGTCTGGATCGAGGCGAAGAGCAGCAGCAGGATCGCCGGCATCGCCACCGCCAGCTCGACCGGGTTGGCCCCCCGGTCGGTCCCGCCGGCTGCCAGGCGCCGGGCGACGGCCAGGGCGGGGCGCCGGGCGACGGTGAGCGCCCGGCGCCCCGGCGAGGAGTCTGCGCGGCTCACGGATCAGGGCTACTTCGGGTCCTGGTGCTTCGGGATGTTGTCCATCCAGTCGTTGGCCGCGCCGAGGGCGGCGGCGGTGACCGCCATCGCGACGGCGACCAGGCCGAAGATGATCACGGCGGTGGGTACGGGGCTGTCCCCCCGTTCGCCGTCGCGGCGCAGCTCGGCCAGCCGCGCCGCCAGCGCGACGTGCAGGTAGGTGATGACGGACATGACGGGCTCCTTCTCTCGGGGTCGGATCAGAGGCGGGCGATGAACGGGTAGACGGCGAAGCCGAGCAGGACGAAGACGAGCAGCGCCCCGGGGATGTCGAGGCGGCTGGTCACCCCCTCGGCCCGCGCCAGGTTGTCGGTGCGGATCTGGTCGCGCAGTGAGTCCGCGCGGCTGCGCAGGGTGTCGTGCACCTGCGCGCCCTCGCTGCCGGAGGAGCGCATGATCGCCCCGACGTCGCCCAGCTCCGGGATGCCGATGCGCTCGGCGAGTTCGCGCAGCTCGTCCCAGGGCGAGTGCATCTGCATCTGGGCGATCCGCAGCGCCTCCGAGATGCGGTCGAAGACCCAGCCGTCGCAGACCGCCGCCGCCCGTTCCAGCGACTGCACCGGCCCGTGGGCGGCGGCGAGCTGCAACGCGACCAGGTCCAGGTAGGTGCAGACGGCCTGGCGGAACTCGTCGCGGGCCCGGTCCGCCCGGTCCAGCACCGCCCGGTGCGCGACCAGGGCGCAGAGCAGCGCCAGCCCGAGGCTGCCGAGCACGGGCACGACCACCGGCAGCCGTACGCCGACGGCGAGAAGGGTGCCCCCGAGCAGCATCGGCGCGGCGAGCCCGATCAGCGCGGAGAGCAGCATCGACAGGGCGTACTGCTCGGGGGTCCGGTCGATCAGGGCGAGCTGTCGGTGCGGTGGCCGTAGCCAGCGGCTCAGCCCGGTCAGCCACTCGAGCCGCCGGTCGGCGGGGGCGGTGAGCTGCCCGCCGCCGGGCGGCTGGTGCAGCCGGCGCAGCGCGGGCCCGAGCGCCGGGGCGGCCGGCACCAGTTCGCGGACCACCAGGAAGACGCCCAGCCCGACGGTCGCCCCGCCGCAGACGGCGAGCGCGAGCTGCCAGTTGAGGACCACCACACTCATGCGAGCACCTCCTGCGGGTCGGGGGCGGGCAGGAAGCGCGCCGGCCGGCGCGGCTGGCTCATCGACCGCACCCAGGCCAGCAGGCCGACGAAGGCCGCGCCGAGGGCCGCCATCACGAGTTGCCCGAAGGGCGTGCCGTACGGGCTGACGTACTCGGTGTTGAGCAGCCCGTACGCGACGGTGGCGAGGGTCATCCCGGTGAGGAAGCGGACCGCGAACCGGGGCTGGGTGCGCTTCGCCTCGATCTCCCGGCGGGTGGCCACCTCGGCCGCCGCCGCCTGCGCGATCGAGCCGAGCACGTCGCCGAGGCGCTCGCCCCGGTCGGTCACGTGCAGGATCAGCGCCGCCACCACCTGGTCGCAGACCGGGTCGCCGATCTCGTCGGCGAAGGCGAGCAGCGCGGAGCGGGCCAGCCAGCCGGCCTGGAGGCGGGCGGCGAGCAGCCGTACCTCCTCCTGGATCTCCTCGGGCGCGGTGGTGACCGTGCCGATGATCGTCTGCTGGAGGCCCTGGCCGGTGGCCGAGACGTCCTTGAGCCGGCGGGTCCACTCACCGACCGCCTCGATCCGGGCGATGGCCCGCTGCTCGGCCTTGCCGACCGAGAACAGCCACGGGGTGCCGGGGACCGCCACCACGACCAGCAGGCCGACCACCGGCAGGCCGGTGACCAGGAAGGCCAGCGCGCCGGCGACCAGCGCGCCGACCAGTAGGGCCTGGTGCGCCCGCTGCTCGCGCGGGCTGGAGCCGGAGCCCTTCCACAGGCGCTCCAACCCGCGGCCCGCGCCGGGCCCGCCGGGCGGCCGGCGGGTGCCGACGAGCGCGACGACCGCCAGCAGCAGCCCGGCGACGCAGGCGGCCCCGGAGACCACCGCGACGAGTTCGACGTTGTCCAGCACAGCGGGTCACCGCCGCCCGAGCCGGCTCTGCCGGGGCCGCCGCCAGGCGCCCGTGCCGGCCTCGATCCACCGGCCGAGCAGCCGGGCGTCGTAGCCGACCCGGAGGAGTTGGGCGCGGATCCGCTCGGGCAGGTGCCGGGGCACCGCCCGCCCGTCCGGCCCGGGACCGAACACCTGCGTGGTGGTGATCCGGTTGCCGTCGCCCACGCCGATGACCTCCTCGACGTGCGAGACGAAGCGGTGCTTGCGCCCGCCGATCGCGGTCTCGTCCTCGACGGTGACGTAGACGATCAGGTCGAGCGCGTTGCCGGCCATCCGGCGGGCCTGGTCGACGGTCATCTCCCGGCCGTGCGCCAGCGCCAGCTCGATGATCCGCTCGCTCACCCCGGCGGGCGTACGCGCGTGGATGGTGCACATCGAGCCGCGGCTGGTCGTCATGGCCTGGAGCATCGGGACGATCTCCCGGGACCGGACCTCGCCGACGATGATCCGCAGCACGCCCATCCGCAGCGAGACGGGGATCAGGTCGCCGATGCTCACCTCGCCGGCCGGGCGGCCGTCCGGCCCGCGCTCGCCGTGCCCCTCCCGGGCCTCGAAGCTCATCACCGCCCGGTGCTTGAGCCGGCGGCGGGCCGGCAGCAGCTCCCGGCTCTCCTCCAGCAGCACGTACGGCTCGTCGGCCGGGATCTCGTCCATCAGCGCCCGGATGACCGTGGTCTTCCCGGCCCCGGCCAGGCCGGCCACCATGATGTTCAGCCCGGCCCGCATGGAGGCGCGCAGGAAGTCGCGCACCAGCGGGTCGATCATCTCGTCCAGGTCGCCCCGGCCGCCGGCGAGGTCGTCCAGGCTCACGTCCAGCGTGTTGTGCTTGCGGATCACCGCGTACGGGCGGTGGCTGACCAGGAACACCGCGGCCAGCCGGCTGCCGTCGGGCAGTTGCAGGTCGAGGGTGGGCTTGGAGGTCGACAGCGACCGCTCGGTGGCCCCGGCGCGGCGGGCCGCCGCCTGGAGGATCTCCACCAGTTCGTCGTCGCTGTCGGCGATCGGCTCGGCCCAGTCCACCCCGCCGCCGTGCCGGGTGACGCGCACCTGGTCGCAGCCGAGGATGTGCACCTCCTCGATGGTGTCGTCGACCAGCAGCGTCTGGAGGCGGCCGAGCCCGGCCAGCTCGGCGGTCACCTGGTCGAGCAGGAGCCGCTCCTCGCCGGCCGCCATCGGGGTGCCCGCGCGGCGCACCGCGTCGGCGTACTCGGCCACCACCGCGACCGCGAGCCGGGCGCGCTCGGTGTCCTCCTCGTCGACGGTGAACTCCCGGCCGCGCTGCCACCGGGTGAGCCGTTCGCTGAGTTCCCGGCGCAGCTCGCGGACCACCTGGAAGTCGACCCGGGCCCGGGGCGGCGGCTCCGGCGGCGGCCCGGCCAGCGGCACCGGAAGGGGCGCCGGCTGGTGGTGCCGCCCGTTGAGCGGGGGCAGCGGCGGCGCGGTGGAGGTGACGCCGGGCGGTGCGGTGGCAGTGGCACCTGGCGGGGTGGCGGTGCCGGGCGGCTGTCGGCGCGGATCGGCGGAGACCGGTTCAAACCGCATCCGGCACCCCCTGCGACACGGGCCAGGCCAGCCGGGCGCGCCGCCGCTCCAACAGCGCCCCGACCGACACCTCCAGGGCCCCGGCCGCGCGCATCAGCGGCCGACCGGCCCGTACGGTGCCGCCCAGGCTGAGCACCTCGGCCGTACGCGGGTCGTCCGGCAGCCGGGCGGCCACCGGCAGCCGCAGCGCCTTGCTCACCTCGCCGCTGCCGTGGCCGTCCCCGACCAGCAGCAGCCGCAGGCTGCCCGGCGGCACCCGGTGCTCGGCGAAGTCCCGCTCGATCGCCCTGACCATCGCGCGGGTGCCGGACAGGTCGGGCAGCCGGGCGCGGCTGACCAGCAGCACCACCGAGGCCGCGCGCAGGATCGGCCAGGGCGGACCGACGACGTGCAGCCGGCCGCAGTCGACGAGCACGTCGTACGGCGGGTCGCCGCGTTCCAGGCTGGCGAAGAAGTCGGCGAACCGCTGCCAGAGCGGGGTGACGCTGCCGGCCTGCGCGGGGTCGACGACGCCGGGCAGCAGCAGCCGTTCCCGCTTCGGCGCGTCCAGGTCGACCAGTTGCGACCAGAACGCGGTCTCCAGATTGCCGTCGCGCAGCTCGCCGACCGCCAGTTCGCCGATGCCCCGGGGACCGTCGAGCGCGCCGCCGAGGTAGCCGGCGAGGATGGACCCGCCGGCCGGGTCGCACTCGGCGAGCACCAGCCGCCGGTGCCAGGTCAGGGCGCAGGCCAGGGCGGAGGTGGTGACGCCCGGGGAGCCCTTCGCCGAGAGCAGCGCGATGATCGCCATGCTCAGGCCGCCTCGGTCAGCACGACGGCGATCCGTTCCTGCGCGGAGAGCGCCACCACGGCCGGCACGTCCCGCACGGCGAGCGCCAGGTAGACCACCACCTCGTCGTCATCGGCGGATGTCGCGGTGTCGATGACCGTCGCCTCGAACCGGGTGGCGGCCCCCGCCGGGTGGCCGTCGTTGCCGTCCGGTGTGCTGACCAGCAGGACCTTGTCGCCGGGGTGCAGCTCGCGGGCGGGCACCTCGGCGGGCCCGAGACCCAGCGCGAGCTGCTGCTGCCCGGGGCCGAGCAGCGGGTCGTCGGTGAGCTGGGCCATGGTCAGCAGCGTCCCGGGGGTCAGCGACACGGCGGCCCGCTTGCCGAGCACCTCGTCGAGCCGGCCGGCCGGGACCGGGGACAGGCCCTGGCCGCCGGTCACCTGCACCGGCACCAGGTCGTCGGCGCTGACCTGCCGGCCGACCTCGACCGGTCGGGCCACGGCGAGGTAGCTGCCGGTGGCGCGTACGGAGGTGACAGCGAACGCCGCCCCCAGGCCGCCGAGGGCGATCAGCAGCACGGCCAGGCCGAGCAGCCCGGGGCGCATTCGGCGCTGCCGCACCACCTTCGGCGGGGCGATCGGCGCGTCCACCGGTCCGGTCCCGTTCCGGGTCGCGACACTCACCGGACCATCTCCGTTCGCGGCTGCGGGGCTCTCAAGATCGGCTCATTCCTGGCGCTCACTCGGACACCACCTGTAGTTCGTTGATCCGGACCGGGACGGTGCCCGTCGTCCGGGTGAGGGAGATGACGCCGCTCTCGCCGCCGCCGTACCAGGTCACGGTCCAGTGCGTGGTGGCGCGCACGCGGTAGTCGCCGGCCTTCGGGTAGCCGCTGTCGTAGCCGCAGTCGGGGGAGTCCTGGCCGGCGTGCTGGCCGTCGGCCCGGTACGGGGTGCCGGCGCCGTAGCAGGTGACCTCGCCGCCGTTGCCCATGTCCCAGACGATCCGGTCGAACGTCGCCGTGATCTTCACGGTGAGGCCCCGGTCGGTTTCCGACGCCTTCTGGGTCGGCCCGAAGTACTTGGGATCGTCGTTGCTGCCCCACATCCAGACCGGCAGCCCGACCAGGCCGGGACCGTTGCTGCGGCGGGGGGCGACCGCGATCCGGGGCGCCGCGATGGTGATCTTGGCTAGTGCCCGCCGGGCGAGTTCCTCCGGGTCGGGCGGCGCGCCGAAGCCGGGCGGCGGGGCGTCGAGCAGGACTTCGGTCTGGGTGCCGACGTCACCGCCGTTGCAGGTGCGCGTGTACCACTGCTTGCCCTCGGGGGCCTCCTGCTGCGGCTCGGAGAGCCTGTAGTAGCAGCCGTCGCCGTTGTTGAACCAGCCGAGCACGTCGTCGTAGCACTTGACCATGCGGCCGTTCCACTGGCACTTCCCGCCGCCGCCCCCGCCGCCACCCGGGTCGCCGCCCCCGCCGGTGTCCCCGCCACCGCCCGGGGTGCCGGGGTCGTCGTCCCAGACGCTGCAGTCGCTCTGCCCGGGCGGGCACTCCGCGCCGGGGTCCGCGCGCCCCGCGGCGGGTGCGGACACGGCCGCCCCGAGCGCCAGCAGCAGCGCCAGGCCGCCGCCGGCCAGCGTGCGGGTCGCCCCAGCCCCGGCGGTGCGCGTGCGGGTCGCCCCGGTCCTGGTGCGCGTGCGGGTCGCCCCGGTCCTGGTGCGTGTGCGGGTCGCCCCGGCCCCGCTCGGCGCGACGGCCGGGGCGCCCCCTCCTCCCCAGGTCAGCACGGCAGGTCCTCGTGGGCGGCACCGGCGCTGATCAGCCAGCGGCCGTCCGGGTACCGGGTGGCGGTCGCGGTGGCCAGGTGCCGGGTTCCCCCGGTGCCGGGGACGACCCGCTTGTCCCTGGCGTAGACCAGGCGGTAGCCGGTCGAGTCCAGGCAGTCCTGGATCTCCACGGTGGGCGGGCTCGAATCCAGGCTCACCGACGTCACGGTGGGGTCGGAGACCAACGTGCCGGTACGCATCGCGCCGTGCTCCTTCGCCTCGCGGATGGACAGTCGGACCCGGGTCAGCAGCGGGTCGGCGAGGAAGCGCGACAGGTCCGGGTGGTGGGGGTCGCTGCGCCCGCTCGCCGTGCGGGACGCGGCGAGGTATCCGGCGTACGCGGCCAGGGCCGCCTTCCTGGCCGCCTGCTCGTCAACGCCCCGATGGGTCGGGGTCGGGGCGCCGCTGGCGGGAGCCGCCCGGGTGGTCGTCGCCGGGTCGGCGCCGCAGGCCGTGACCGCCGCGATCGCCGCGATGGCGAGCAGGCGGGCCGTCGACCGGCCGAGCTGCCGTCCGCGCACGTCGTGCCTCCTCGGTGGCCGTCCGGAGGTCGGTGCACCGGCCTCCGGGCATGCGGCGGCGCGGCCGAATGGGGCCACCCGGACCTGTCGGAAAAGCGTCGTCGCATTCGCCATTATGGATATCTATAAATGCAAGCCCTGGGTCGTCCTGTCGTTTAGTCGCGGGGTTGCACCGCACCCAAGGGGCGAGCATAGGCTGACGTCCGCCGATGCAACAGAGGCAATTCAGATGGACACTGTGAGTGATGACAGGTGGTGGCGAGGGATGGCTGCGGGCGGTGTGATCGAGTCGGGCTGCGGGGTTCCGCGGGGCGGCTGGAAAAGTCGACGCGGTGGGAGTCCGTCCGGTGAACGAGTGGGCGTCGTGGTCGCCGGGGGCTGTCCCGGACGCGGCGTCTGGTCCGATCCGTCCCCCGCCCTGAGGTATCAAAATTTCATTCGTATGGGATTCCCGCTCATGTGGTCGCGCCATTGCCCCGCGCATTTCCGCGATTCCGGCGGGAGGGGCGCAGGCCGCCGCGCCCGTTACCGGCCGATCAGGGTGTCGCTACCCTCCGTGTCGCGCCCCGGCGTCCGGCGGGAGGGCCGTCCATGGCGCTGACCGAACCGCCGGTGCTGGCGGAGCCCGCCGGGCCGCCGCCGGTCGCCTCCCGTGCCGCGCGGGCGCTGGCCGTCCTCGCCCTCGGCCCGGTGCTCCGCCTCGCCGCGATCCGGTACGCCGTACCGCCGGGGGTGGCCACCAGGACCGGGTGCGACGCCTGCGGCGCTCCGATCGGGCTGGCCCGGCCGTGGCCGGCGCTGGGCCCGACGGCCCGGTGCGGGCGGTGCCGGGCGCGGGTCGGCCCGCCGCCCGGCGCGGTCGAACTCGCCGTGGCGGCGGCGCTCGGGGTGCTGCTGCTGGTCGGTCCGCCCGCCGCGGTGCTGGCCGCCACCGCCTGGTGGCTGGGCTGGGCGATCCCCCTCGTCTTCGTCGACGCGGCCGTGCACCGGCTGCCGGACCGGCTCACCTGGCCCGCCGCGGCCGGCACCTGGCTGGTGCTCGGCGTGGCCGCGCTCGCCGGGGCGGGTCCGGCGCCCTGGCTGCGGGCCACCGTGGCCGGGGCGGGGCTGGCGCTGTTCTTCGCCGCCACCACGCTGCTGCTCGGCCGGCGCGGGTTCGGCCTCGGCGACGCCAAGCTGGCGCTCGGCGTCGGCGCCCTGCTGGGCTGGTACGGCTGGGCCCTCCCGGTGGTCGGGCTGGTGCTCGCCCTGCTGCTCTCCGGGCTGGTCGGTGTCGCGCTCCTGGCCACCCGCCGCGTCGGCTGGCGCAGCCACCTCCCCTTCGGCCCCTTCCTGGCCCTCGGCGCCGTCGCCGCGCTCCTCCTGACCTGACCCGCCGCCTCGGGCTCCCGCCCCCGGCTCCCGCCACGGCTCCCGCTCCCGCGATCTTGCACTTGTGGCCCGGGACGTGGGGCGGAAAGTGCGAGATCGCGGGGAGCGGGAGGGGGAGGGTTAGCGGCGGGCGGACGTGGCCTGGTCCGGGATGGGGCGCTCGGCGTGGCGGGCGCGGCGTTGGAGCAGGCCGGCGGTGGGGCGGGCGAGCAGCGGCGTGAGCAGCGCGGTGACGAGGGCGCCGAGCAGGACGCCGACGACCACGTCGTGCGGGTAGTGCACGCCGACGAAGGTGCGGGAGAACGCGGCCAGCGCCGCCACCGGCACCGCGACCAGCCCGACCCGGCGGGACAGCAGCAGCGTCGCCACCGCCAGCCCGCCCGCGATCGTCGAGTGGTTGCTGGGGAAGGACCAGTCGCCCGTCGGTGGGCAGTGCCCCGCGATGATGGCCAGTTCGGTCGCCACCGCCCGGCAGGGGCGCTCCTGGTCCACCACCACCTTCAACGCCTCGCTGCACCCGTACGCGAGCACCACCGCCACCGGCGTCACCAGGGCGTACGCGCGGGAGCGCGGGCCGCCGCCGAGGCGCGACACGGCCCCCACCAGCCACAGTGCCCCGAGCAGCAGGATCGCGGCCTCGGTGAAGTGCCCGGCGAACCACTGCACCGGTTGCGGGGTGTCGGCGGCGAAGTCGACGATGTCCCTGTACCACTCGGCGCTGATCTCCGGCACATCCGTCGTGCCCGTATCAACCATGACTCACCTCACCAATAGTTCATACCGCGTTTACTTCACGGACAATCCTGGAACACCTGGAAGTCGGACGCAGTGTGCGCTGGTCGGGCCGGGACCCTGACTTTCGTCTCAGCGATCTCTCAGCCCGGTCTGCCACGGTCGACCCGGTACGTCGGACTCCCTGGAGGCGCTGTGCACGACACCCCGACCGCCGATCGGCCGCCGACCGCGCCCGGGACCGGGGACGACGAGGCCTGGCGGATCCGGCGTACGGAGGCGGACCTCGACCGGCTCGCCGAGACGGAGTCGATCTTCGCGCTGGGCAACGGCTGGGTCGGCTGGCGCGGCAACCTGGACGAGGGCGCCCCGTACGGCATGCCCGGCAGCTACCTGAACGGCTTCCACGAGCGGCGCGAGCTGACCTACCCCGAGGACGGGTACGCCTTCCCGCAGCTCAGCGACACGGTGATCAGCGCGCCGAACGCCGCCCTGATCCGCCTCTGGGTCGACGGCGAGCCGCTGGACGTGCGCACCGGCAGCCTGCGCACCCACGAGCGGGTGCTCGACCTGCGCGCCGGGGTGGTCGAGCGGTACACCGAGTGGGTCTCCCCGGCCGGGCACGGCGTACGTGTCCGCAGCACCCGGCTGGTCTCGCTGCCCCGCCGCCCGGTGGCCGCCGTCCGGTGGAGCGTCGAGCCGCTGGGCGGGACGGTCGACGTGCGGGTCTGCGCCGACCTGCTCGCCAACGAGCGGGTGCCGGAGCGCTCCGACGACCCCCGCGCCGCCTCGGTGATCCATGACCCGCTGACCGCCGAGTACCGCCACTCCAACGGGCACGACGGCGTCCTCGTGCACCGCACCGAGCGCAGCGGGCAGCGGGTCGCCGTCGCCGTCGCGCACGAGGTGCGGGCCCCGGACGGCTTCGCCCCCGGCGTCGACTGCGCGCCGGACCGGCTGCGCCTCACCCTGACCGGGACGGTGCGCGCCGGCGAGCGGCTGGAACTGACGAAGTTCGCCGCGTACGAGTGCGCCACGGTGGACACGACGCCGCCGCAGGGGCTGGCCCGCCTGGTCGTCGAGGAGGCCGGCGCGGCCCGCGCGGCGGGCTTCGACGCGCTGCTCGCCGCCCAGCGCGCGGCCCTGGACGCCGCCTGGCAGACGGCCGACGTGCTGCTCGACGGCGACGCCGAACTCCAGCAGGCCATCCGGTTCGCCGTGTTCCACCTCATCCAGGCGGGCCGGCCGGACGGCGACCGGACCATCCCGGCCAAGGGCCTGACCGGCAACGGCTACGACGGGCACGTGCTCTGGGACACCGAGGGCTACGTGCTGCCGGTGTTGACGTACCTCGCCCCGGAGGTGGCCCGGTCGGCGCTGCGCTGGCGGCACGCCCACCTGCCCGAGGCCCGCGAACGCGCGGCGGAGCTGCGGCTGGCCGGGGCGACCTTCCCGTGGCGCACCATCGGCGGCCGGGAGTGCTCCGGCTACTGGCCGGCCGGCACCGCCGGGCTGCACGTCAACGCCGACATCGCCGACGCGGTGCTGCGCTACGTCGCCGCCACGGGCGACCACGAATTCCTCGCCGGATCCGGGCTGGAGCTGCTGGTCGAGACGGCCCGGCTGTGGCACGGCTTCGGCCACTGGTCCGACGCGGGCACCTTCCACCTGCGGGGGGTGACCGGCCCGGACGAGTACTCCGCCCTGATGGACGACAACCTCTTCACCAACCTGATGGCCCGCCGCAACCTGCGCGGCGCCGCCGACGCCGCCGAGCGGCACCCCGAGGCGGCGACCCGGCTCGGCGTCGACCCGGCCGAGGTGGCCGGCTGGCGGGCCGCCGCCGACGCGGTCTTCGTCGCGTACGACGGCAAGCGCGGGGTGCACCAGCAGGCGGCCGGCTTCACCGCGCAGCCGGAGTGGGACTTCGCGAACGCCTCCGACGACGACTACCCGCTGCTGCTGCACTTCCCGTACCTGGAGCTGTACCGCAAGCAGGTGGTCAAGCAGGCCGACCTCGTGCTCGCCATGCAGCGGTGCCCGGGGGAGTTCACGGCCGACGAGAAGGCGCGCAACGTCGCCTACTACGAGGCGCGGACCGTCCGGGACTCGTCGCTGTCGGCCTCCCCGCAGGCGGTGCTCGCCGCCGAGGTCGGGCACCTCGACCTGGCGTACGACCTGTTCGCCGAGTCGGTGCTCCAGGACCTGGCGGACCTGGGCGACAAGACCGGCGACGGGCTGCACCTGGCGTCGCTGGCCGGGGCGTGGCTGGCGCTGGTGCAGGGCTTCGGCGGGCTGCGCGACGACCGGGGGGTGCTCTCCTTCGACCCCCGGCTGCCGGCACGGATCGACCGGCTCGGCTTCTGCCTGCGCTGGCACGGCCACCGGCTGCGGGTCACCCTGACCCGGGACGAGGCCCGCTACGAGCTGCCCGACGCCGACCCGGCGACCGGCATCGAGGTGTGGCACCACGGTGAGCCGCTCCGGGTCACCGGCGCCGGGCCGGTGGCACGGCCGATGCCTGTCGTCCCCGACCCCGGCCCCGAGCCGCCCTCCCCGCCCGGCCGCCGCCCCACCCGCCGCTCCGCCGGCGACCGCTGACGCCGCGATATCCCGGGGCGGACGCGGGCCGCGGTTGGCTAGGGTGGCGCGGTGTCCGACCTCCAGCGGCTCGCCGCCCACCACGCCGCCGCGCTGCTGCGCTTCGAACGCGAGAACCGGGAGTGGTTCGCCCGGTCGGTCCCGGACCGGGGCGACGCGTACTTCGCCGACTTCGACGCGCGGCACGCGGGACTGCTCGCCGAGCAGGAGACCGGCGCGTGCCACTTCCACGTCCTGGTCGACGCCGACGGGGCGGTGCTGGGCCGGTTCAACCTGGTCGACGTCGCCGACGGCGAGGCCGAGCTGGGCTACCGGGTGGCCGAGCGGGCCGCCGGGCGCGGGGTGGCGACCGACGGCGTCCGCCGCGTGGCCGCGCTGGCCCGTGCGACGTACGGGCTGTGCCGGCTGAGGGCCAGGACGACCCTGGACAACGCCGGCTCGCTCGCGGTGCTGCGGCGCACCGGCTTCACGCCGGTCGGCGAGGTGTCACTCGACGGGCGTCCCGGCCTGCGGTTCGTCCGCGAGCTGACGGCCGACGACTGACGCGCCGGTCATCCGCTCCCGGACGGCCTCCAGCGCCTCGAAGGCGTACGCCCAGTTGTGGCACTTGAAGCTGCGCAGCCCCTCGATCGGGGTGCGGCAGTCGGCGCAGCGCACGCCGGCGATCGCGTCCGGGACCTCGGTGTTGACGTACTTGCGGTCGCCGAGGATGACCGTCGCGATCATCATCCGGTCGTGCACGCCGGAGAGGGCGGAGGAGACGATGTCGTACCAGGTGACGCGCCGCCCGCACTTGGGGCAGTCCGGTTCGTCGCCGCTGACCCACAGCGGGGCGCCGATGCTGCGCAGCGGCATGCCGAGCAGCTTCTCGATGCGCCGCACGTCCGACTCCGGGGTCGTCCACCGGTGCGCGCCGGGCAGCGACGCGGGCGAGTCGTAGACGGCACGGAACAGGACCGGGTCGACCTCCACGGTCTCGCGCTGACGGGTCATCGGCGTGCCTCCTCACGGTCGGTGCCCCCACCGTCGTCGCAGGTGGGGGCAGGCTCAACCGGATCAACGACACGGCGGGCCGCCGGATCGCGTCGTGGCCGACGACATCCGCCGGCCGGCTCAGCTCTCCGGCGGTGGCGGCAGTTCGGCGTGCCGCACCCGGTAGCCGCCCTCGGTCACCGGGGCGAAGGGAGCGGGCGCCATGCAGGTGCCCACGCTGCCCTCCCGCCACTGCCCGTCCGGGCCCTGGTCGGCGTTGACCACCGCCCAGGAGAAGCCGACGCGGTCGCGGCCCGGCCCGTCGTACACGCTGAAGCCCAGCCGTCGCCCGACGAGGTCGGCCACCGGCGCGTCGGCCTCGGTGACCACGGCGGTGAGGGTCGCGGTCCGCGCGGCCGTGACCAGGCAGTCGACGCGGGCCGCGAAGCGGACGGTGGAGCCGTTCGCCGCGACCCGGTGGGCGACGTGGACGGTCCCGGTCGCGTCGGTGGGCAGGCCCTGGGGCGCCCCCGGCAAAGGTCGGGTGTACGGGGTGGCGCGCGCGTCGAAGCTGAAGCTGCGCACGTCCTGGTCCGGCGCGAACGTCAGCCGGATCTCGCCGCTGCCGGTCACACGCGCGGTCCCGGCGGGCTCCCGGTCCGCCGTCGCCGAGGCGGTGGCGCCCGACGCGCCGGCCAGGGCCACGCCGACCACGACGGCCGCCGCGCCCAGCCCACGGAGTGTCGTCCTCATCGATCCTCCCGAAAACGGTGGCGACCTCTCGTCGCCCTCGCCCTCCAGGCTTCCGGCCGGCCGCCGGCTACACCTCCCGCGGCGGCGTGAGTCCCCTCCTTCCCACGGGGGACGCCCCGCCGCCGGCCGTGCCGGTGACCGTGCCGCGCGGCGTCGTCGCCACGGTGACGCGGCGACGACCGGCGCGCCGACGGCGGCTGGCAGCGGTTCACCGAGCGTCGCCCGCACGTCCAGTCGCTGACCTCGGGGCGCTGGAAGCCGACCGGCTTCACCCGCGACCACCGGTACGCGTTCTGGTCGAGCCTGAGCTGACCCCGTACGCCTCACCGAACGGCCCCGGCGCGCACGCGCGTCGGGGCCGTTCCGCGTCCCCGGGCGGCCCCGCCGTCAGCGGTCGTTCAGCATGAGCAGCACCGTCTCGTGCTCGACGTCGAGGAACGCCACCCGCCCGCGCGTGGCGGGCGGGGCCTCGTCGTACGACCGGCTGTGCAGCCAGCGGGCCCCGGCCGGGACGTGCGGCCGGAGGTCGGGCCACACGTCGGCGGGCGTCCTGCCCTGGTCGTGCAGTGCCGGGTCGCCGGCCGCGACGGGCGCGAAGTCGTACTGCTCCGCGAATTCTCGCGCGTCCTGCGGATGGAGCCTGACGACAGCCTGGTACGCCCAGTCCGTCGGACCCGGGACCCGGGAACACGGCTCGCCCAACGCGCGAGCCTGCCAGTGGATCTCGGGATAGTCCCCGAGACCCGGCAGCTCCTCCGGCGGGTCCCAGCGGTCCACCCGGACCTTGGCCTCCGCCTCGTCCACCGACTCCTGGCACCCCTGCGCCTCGCGTGCCGCCGCGCCGCCGCAGCCGGCGACCAGCCCGATCGCCGTGACGATGGTGGCGGCCCGTGCCAGCGTCCCCGTCCTCATGGCGAGGACAGTAGACGGTCGTCGCTCACCCTTCACCGGGCCGACGCCGGCCACTCGTCGGGCTCACGTCGGTTCAGGCGTCGACGGCGGTGCCGGCCCGGCCGGTCAGAGCCTTCCAGGCGGTGTCGGCGAGTTCGCGGACGTCGGTGTCCGTCAGGGTGCCGTCGACCAGCCACCGGTAGACGAGCGGGCCGGCGAGGAGATCGCGCGCGGTGGCCGGTGAGGTGTCGGACGGGAGGTCGCCACGGGCGATGCCGCGCTCGACGACGTCGGTGATGGTGTTGAGGCGGGGACGCAGGTACCGCTCCCGCAGCGGTGCGGCGAGGTCGTCGCGCCCGATGCTGTCGGCGAGTACGCCGAGGATGACCGGCGCCAGGCCGGCGAGCCGGTCGACGAGGCCGCGTGCCAGGTGGTGCAGGTCGGTGCGGGTGTCGCCGGTGTCCGGGGCGGGCGCGACGGGCACCGCCTCGGCCAGGGCGTCGACGACCAGACCGGCCTTGTCGGGCCAGCGGCGGTAGACGGTCGGCCTGGTCACGCCCGCCCGGGTGGCCACCTTCTCGATGGAGAGGGCGCGGTAGCCGCCGTCGCGGAGCAGGTCCAGGGTGGCGTGCAGGATCGCCGCGTCGGTCTCCGGCCGCCGGGGTCGGCCGCGCTCGTTGGCCACGTCACATCCTCTATGATTTACGAACTGTATCGTAAATTATAGGCCCATGACTTCGCGGAAGGACGGAGCCCTCCCCGCGGCGGCCACCTGGGGGCTGCTGGCGGCCTGGGCGATCCACGACGCCGAGGAACTCGCCACGATGGGCGGCTGGCTCGACCGCGCCCGGCCACGGCTGCGGGCCCGCTTCCCGCAGGTGCCCGAGCGGGTGTGGGACCAGCTCCGGGTCAGCCCGGCGCAGGCACGCATCGCCATCGGCGCGATGGGCGTCGTGATGGCCGCCGCGGCGGCCCGGGGCGCTCGCACCGGCGGGCGCAGCGGCTTCTACCAGTCGGCCCTGGTCGGCTTCGGCCTGCACGCGGGCGGGCACGTCGCCCAGGCCGTGGTCACCCGCGGATATACCCCCGGCGTGGTGACCGCGCCGCTGGTCGTCGCCCCGTTCTCGCTGTGGGCCTGGCGGCGTCTGCGGGCGGCCGGCGTACCCCAGGCCGGTGGCGGTGCCGCAGCGAGCGCAGCCCTGCTGCTGCCGCTCGTCGCCGGCGCCTGTCACGCCGTGGCCCGCATCCTGGCGCCGGAGCGGCCACGCTGACGGGCGTGCCGGCAGAACCGATCGACGGCGGCGGCACCGCCGCCAGCAACCCGGCGACCCTGGCACCACGCCGGGCGGGAGCCGGCACCCGCAAAGCCAAGATCAGCGCTAGCGATCTGGCAGGAACTGTGCCGCCCACATCGCCTTCGCCCGGACGCTCGGATCCGCGCTCAGCTGGGTGAGGATGTGCCGGGCTCGCACAGGGCAACGCTTGCCATGCAGGAAGCCTAGGGCCCTGGCGAACGCGGGAACCGACGTGCCCGCCCAGCAAGCCGTTCCGGCCAAGACCTTGGGATCACTCGATGCCTCGCGCCCACCTACGATCTGACCCATGCGTCGCGTCGCGCCGGTATTGGCTCTCATGCTCCTGGCCGCTTTGTCCGCTTGCACTTCCGAGCCGAAGGACGCCGGGCACACGACGTTGACCGTCCTGCTGGACCGCGACGTGACGGCAGCGCAAAAAAGTGTGGTGGAGCAGCGGCTACGCGCGATGCCGAGCGTCGAGGGCGTCGCCTTCGAGACCCGCGAGCAGGCCTACGAGAAACTGCGGAAGGACTCGCCGGACCTGGTGGCGGATCTGGATCCGGAGAACATGCCGGAGTCCCTTCACGCGACCGTCACCGACGCGTCGGTCGCCGAGGCGGTCGATCTGGTGATGGGTACGGTCGACGGCGTCGAGTGGGTTGGGCTCAGGATCGCCGATGCTGATCCCCTGCCGTCGCGGATCGGGGCGATCGTCCGGCTGGAACCGACGGCTACGGACAAGCAGCGAGCCGCCGTAGAGGAAGCCGTCCGGGCGCTGCCCCGCGCGGAGTCGATCGAGTTCGAGGAGCGCGACGCCGCCTACGAGCGGCTACGCAAGCAGTGCCAAGGCAAGGGCGACCTCGCCACGCAACTCGACTCGCAGGTGGCACGCGCTTCGCTGCGGCTCCAGCTTCCCTTGAACGGGAAGGGTGGGACCGGGCTACCCGAGATCGAACGCCTCGATGGCGTCGAGGCGATGCGCCTGGTGCCGGTGGCGATGCTGTGAGTGGCGCCGCCGGAGCGGCCAACGGGGGGTCCCTACGTCGTCCTCCTCCGCAGCTCGCAGCGACCGTCGGTGCAGGAGCGCTCCAGGCGCCCTGACGAAAGCGTCTGCACGAGGCCGACCGTCCAGCACATTGGACAGCCGCGGAGTGCGAGCAGGCCAACGGGGAAGAGCAGCAGGCTCACCGGGCCGACGACCGGCAGGAGCGCGATCGAGCCGATCAGCCCGCCGAACCCGACCACGCCACGGGCGAGGTGCCGCGCCAGCGATTGACTGGCGAACGAGGGACCGTCAGCCATCGATCATCCCTCCCCGCAGGGTGCGGTGCACCGAGGCGCGGGCGCGGTGCAGCCGGGACTTCATCGCGGCCGTGCTGAGGCCGAGCGCGTCGGCGACGGCCCGGCCCGGGAAGCCCTGGATGTCCCGCATGATCAGCACATGACGCTGGTCGGCGGGCAACGCGGCGATCGCCTCGGCGACGCGGCCGGCTTCGAGACGTTGCAGCACCTCGTCCTCGGCCGACGCCGTGGCGATGTCGGCCACTGGCGCAGGACGATGGCCGACGAGCCGCAGCCGGCGCAGGCATTCGTTGCGTACGATCCGGAACATCCACGATGCCAGCGCCCCGGAGGCACGCAGCGTGCCAATCTTGCGGTAAAGGATGATCAACGCCTCCTGCGCCGCATCCTCGGCATCTTCGGGCGTGGCGCACAGCGTGTGCGCGAACCGCCGCACGCCCGGGTACGAGCCGGAGACCAGTGCGGTGACCGACGCGATGTCCCCGCGCTGGGCGGCGATAACCAACTGCTCGCTCGGCCATGCGGTCTCAGCCACGGGAACGTCCCCTCCGCCGCAGCAGGAATACGGTGCACATGCAGACCACGAGGGCTCCGACGGCGATGGCAACCCACCATACGAGCTCCATGTCATCCTCCACTTCTCCGCCGGCGCGTCTCGCCGGCACAGGTAAGAGGCGACGAGCCCGTCAGAGGATTCGGGTTCTGACCGACCAACTGCAACGCCGAAGTGCGCTCGCCCGCGCTCGACGACGAGGCAGCCACCTGTACGAAGATCGTCTGCAATTCACTGGGAACAGTCTCCTGCGGACGCGGGCTACCCGAGAGCCTGCCGGGCGGCCTCGCCCATGGGGTCGTCGCGGGTGGGCAACTGCTGGATGGTCGGCAGCACTTCCTCCTGGAAGACGCCGTGCAGCCGGCGCAGCTCCCGCGCCGGATGCTCGGCGTCGTCGACCCGCACATCCCAGAGCGGGTACGGCTGATCCCCGATCACCGTCACGGTCGCCGACCGTGCGCCGTGCCGGTCACCGCCGGTCTCCTCGCCGGCCTCGATGGCCAGCACGAGCCGCTCCGCCAGGTGCTCGCCGTGCCTGTCGGTGGGGTGGCAGGGCGGTGCAGGGCCAGTCGTACGGCCTGCGAAACACTGTCCGACGCGCCATGATTGACGGGGGTTGCCTTCGTTTCTGCATCACATCAGGCCCCGCACGTCAATTTCCCCTGTCGGCCAAGGATGTCTCAGTGAGCGACACACCGAATCTCGGTCCAGTGCCCCAGCGGATTGCCGTCGACGCGGAACAGGTGCAGCGGCTCATCGCCGACCAGTTTCCTCAGTGGGCCGACCTCCCGGTTCAGCCCGTAGCCGACGGTGGCTGGGACAACTGGACCTTCCACCTCGGCACCCGAACGTTGGTGCGTTTGCCCAGCGCGTCCGAGTACGCCTTGGCGGTCGACAAGGAACACAGGTGGCTTCCGGCGCTCGCTCCCCGACTCCCGCTGCCCATCCCCGCCCCGCTGGCGAAAGGCAAACCCGGCGCGGGCTACCCCTACTCGTGGTCGATCTACCAATGGCTCGACGGCGAACCTGTGAGCGCGGACCGCATCGCCGACCCCGTCCGATTCGCGGTCGACCTGGCCGAGTTCCTGGCGGCCTTACAGAGCATCGATACCACTGACGGTCCCCGCCCCGGCCAGCACAACTGGTTTCGGGGCGGCACGCTGCGCACCTACGACGGGGAAGCCCAGCGCGCGCTCACGGCACTGGACGGCCACGTCGACACCGACCTGGCTCGCGAAATCTGGAAGAGCGCACTGAACGCACGCTGGGACGGTGTCGACAGCTGGTTCCACGGGGACATCGCATCGGGAAATCTCCTGCTCAACGACGGGGAGTTGGCAGCTGTCATCGACTTCGGGACATGCGGCGTCGGCGATCCGGCCTGTGACCTGGCAATCGCATGGACATTGCTGACCGCCGACGGCCGGCAGGCGTTCCGGGAGCGACTGTCCGTCGGTGAGGCGACATGGGCGCGCGGGCGCGGCTGGGCCCTCTGGAAGACGCTCGTCACTTGCGCCGCTACCTTGGGCGATGCCGACGAGTCGGCCGCGAGCGCACTGCGCGTCCTCGGCGAGATCTTCTCTGAATACGCGGCCAGCGCCGTCACCGTGCCCCAGCCATGAACAGCCACCACGCATTACATCGACATGTCGCCCGTACGTGAGATCAGGGGGCGATGGCCACACAGTGGCGGGGATGCAAAAGATCAAACCCTATTTCCTACGTCGTTGACTTACCGGAGGTCGGACAGCCGTGCAGATCTACTACCTCGAAATCGTGACCAAGGAAGTCGACGTGGTGTGTGCCACCTACGCAGCAGCGAATGGGGTGCAGTTCGGCGAGCCGGATTCCGGGCTCGGCAACGCACGGACGGCCGAAATGCCGGGAGGCGGGCTGGTGGGGGTGCGGGCGCCGTTGCGCGAGACGGAAGAGCCCGTGGTGCGGCCCTACTGGCTGGTAGATGACATCGAAGCGGCCGTCGCAGCGGTAGCGGAGGCCGGCGGCGAGATAGCCGTGGAGCCGATGGAGATCCCTGGGCATGGCACCTTCGCCATCTACGTCCAAGGCGGCAACGACCACGGCTTCTGGCAGCGGTAGACCATCAGCCGAGACACCTGTCAGGGATCACCGCGAGATCAGGGACTACGGGTGCATGATCACGACGAGCTAGCGCCCGGGGTCTGGACCTGGCTGCAAGCCTGGTACGCGACTCAGTGCGATGGCGAGTGGGAACACGAATACGGCATTCAGATCGAGACGGTCGACAACCCCGGCTGGTCGGTCTGCATCGACCTGGGCGATACGGCACTGTCAGGGGTGCCCTACGAGCGGCAGGAGTTCCATCGAAGCGCACACGATTGGATTATGACCTGGGTCGAGAAAGACCAGTTCCGGGCAGCGTGTGGACCACTGAACCTCGGCGAGGCGCTACACCTGTTTCGGCGGTGGACCGAAACTACGACCCGCTAGCCCGGGCCACAGGCTTGACAGAAGTAGGAGCGTCCAACTTCGCCAACAGCCGGCTGTCCCGGTCCCGGGACCTGCGTGACCGGTCGGAATCAGAACGTGCGTGACGCTCCGTCGAGACTTGTGGAGATCGTCAACGTGGCGTTGCAGAAGCGGGCGGTTGCATCCAGGGCGGCTCGCCCAGCAGTTCACGGCAAGCCGTCATCAGCTTCTGCTGGGCTTCGGCGATCCGGGCCTCGGCCTGTGTCATGTCCGCCTTGCCCTGGCTGCCCAGGTCGAGGTCGCGGGCCTCCTGAGCGGCCTCCATCAACTCCCGGCCGGCGGCACTGACACCGGGATCGACCGAGCCGCTCGCCCGCATGCCTGCAAAGCGATTCATGGACCAGAAGAGATTTTGGTCCTTCACCTGGGTCTCTACATGGGCACAACCGGCGCGGCTAGCACCGTCTGGGGTGGGTCGACTGGCAGCCGGCTTCTCGTCTGCGCAGGCGGCAAGAAGCAGGACGGCGCCCAGCAGACCCGCGGTGAGGGGACGGTTCACCGGAGAATCGTAGACCGACGATCATGGCGACCGGCGGTAACCTCGCCACCAAACCGCTGCGACAAGCTAGGCCCGACGATACTCAGCCGAGCGTCGGCTGCTGTACCAGCCAGGCTCCTGGCTCAAGCGGCCGCACGAGGGCCGTTGACCTGCGGAAAAGTGGGCCGCCAGGGACTCGAACCCTGAACCTATGGATTGCCGGCGAGCGGGTTGGATGGGGTGCCGTTCGAGGTCATCCGGCCTGCTGGCGCTCGTCTCGGTCCAGTTCGGCTGGCACGGTTGCTGTACTTCGCTGCTGTACTGCTGGCGTCACACGAGGCGCTGGATGCGGACCTTGGGCTGCTCGTTCCTGAGGTGGCCTTGCTTGTGCTGGCGGACCTGCTCGTCCCAGACCTCCTGGTCGTAGTCGGGGTTGGGCGGGATCCACTTGTGGGAGCCGTCGCTGTAGTGGAACTTCTCGTCGCCGGGTCGCAGGATGCTCATCGGGTCCAGCCGAGGAAGCGGTGGTGCAGGTGGCCGGCGGGGACATGGGTCAGGTCCTGGGCGGCGTCGACGAGCTGGGCTGCCAGGTAGAGGGCTAGCGACACCGGGGCGCGGTCGTACTCGGCTCGCAGCTCTCCTCGGCGCGTCTGGCAGGGCCAGTCGGCACCGCAGCCGCCGCAGATCCAAGCTGGCGTGACTGGCAGGTGAGTCGTCATCTCGGCGTCTCCCGCGCGGCCGGCTGGCCCGTTGGCCGGGCACCTCGCCGGTCATCCTGTGAAGGCCAGTGGCCTCGATTGATCGGGATCCGATGCGTTGTACAGCAGGGCAGCTCGCTTCCGCATCGGCAGACCCTCCGCCATCGCTCCCATGACCAGACCGGCCGGTGCCGTCTGGCCAGAGTGAGCGCGACAGCGATCAGGTACTCCTCGTACGAGACACGAGGCATCGGGCCCCCCTCGGCTCTCAATCAAGGTCGCGGGTGCCCCCACAGACCGGCTCACGGCGCGAAGCCGCAGCCCACATCACCGTAACGACGTAGGACTGTAGATACAATAAGATGTAGAGCTGTTGGACACGTAGCGTCACTTTCGTGATCGACCCGAGTGCGGATCGCGCTGTGTTCCGGCAGCTCGCAGACCTCCTGCGAGACCGGATCACGTCTGGCGACCTCGCGCCTGGGGCTTCACTGCCCAGCGAACTGCGATTGGCTCAGGAGTACGGGCTGAGCCGCACGAGCGTCCGACAAGCGGTAGCACTGCTCCGGTCGGAAGGGCTCGTGATCGTGGAACCGCCGCGCGGGACGTTCGTCCGCGCTGTCGAGCCGACCGAGACGGTGACTCTCCTCAAAGGCGACACCGCCACCGCTCGGATGCCTACCCCTGTCGAGCGGCGCGAACTGGAGATGGGCGAGGGTATTCCGGTCATCGTGATCTTCCGCGCCGACGGCTCCCGCGAGCTGTACGCCGCCGACCGCATCCGCGTCGGCCGCTGACGCAACCTCGGCGAACCCCGGCGGGGGGATGCGGACTCAGGTTGTCGGCTACTGACACCTGTTGGCGGACCGCGTCAACGAGCAGGGTGCCGGACGTCGTCGGTTAACGTTCCGGACCGACCCGCATCGAAGCTCGCGCCGTCTCCTTGCTGCCTCGCTGCCTGACGTGTCGTTTACAAGCTCTGTGCGGTTCCTCCAGCATCTTCTGCCGGCGTTCGCGAACTCGGCGTTTGTCCTCCCTCATCCGCCAGCGGGCGCCTGGGCTCTGCATGTTATGCCGGGTCGGTAGGCAGGTCGGACGGCGTGACGTCGATTTTGTGGGTCAGCAGGGCGTCCAGCAGCGCCGCGCGCGCCGTCTGGGCTCGAGCCACCTCGTCCGAGGTCGCTCGCACCTGCCGGTCGATGGCATCCATCATGTCGGCGATCTCCTTCTGCGTGTCAGGGAGCGGCACCGGAACGGTCAACCGTTCGAGCGCGTCCTTGGAGACCCGAACGACCTTGGTATTCGAGATAACGGCCGGCAGCTGCGCACGGAACCCAGGAGACGCGAACACGTAGGACGCAAACCGAGGCTCCAGCTCGTGCTCGAAGATGTACGCGTCGTCATGTACCGCCACGTCTTCGTCGCCGAGCCATGCAACGGCCTTCAGCACCCCGTCGAAGTTCTCGCTGGTGCCGGCGATCACAAGGTCGCCCGGCTTGGCGAACCGCAGCTTGGGGCGCATCGCCTCCGGCAGCCAGGAGTGGACCTCGTCTGTGTGCGCGCCGAAGTCCGTGTGGATCTGCGAGTAGTGGATGCAGCCGATGCCGCTGTCGACATAGTCCGATTTGATGAATCGTTTGCCCCGAGTTACGGAGCCGAGTTTGCCTATCGGCTTGTCGGTCCACGAGTCATCCCGTCGCCGTAGCAGCTCGTCGAGCAGGGCCGTCCGGGCTGCCGCCGCGGCTTCCACCTCGGCCAGCAATGCTTCGATGACGGTGTCGACAGCGGTGATGACCTCGAGGATGCGGTCCTGCACCTTCAGTGGTGGACACGCGACCTCCAGCCGGAGGAAGTCGGCTTCCTTCAGCCGGTTCCGGCTCACGGCAGCTGATCCTGACGACAGGCTTAGTGCCTTGGCGGCGAAGACAGGCGACGAGCAGTAGAGGGCGAGGAACTCGGGCGTCGCCTGCGTGGTGTCCACCTCGAATTGGGGAAACTCATTCGACACCACGACTCCGTCATAATCGTCCGTGACGACTGCGAACGACTGCTTCCAGGCAAACAGCCGGTTGTAGACCAGTAGTCCCGGCTTCAGCGCGTAGCACTTTCCCTTGACCGCAGAGCCCTTGCGCTCCTCGCGCACGAATAGACCGTCGCCGTACCAGCGCACTCCCGCGAATCGAACAGTGTCGTCGTCGTTAGGGGTGACCAATTCCGGAACGTGCTGGGTTACCAGCCGCTCAAGACGAACAGAGTGCCACTCAGTCATCGAAGCCGCCAATGCCTGCGGCCGATAGCACCGCCGCCATCGCCGCCTGGGCTTCCTCGCGGACAGCACGGGCTTCCTGCCAGTCGGCGATCGCTGTCTCCAGGTCATGTGACTGCGTCTGTGGCCAAGGGTTGTGCCGGACGCCGCGCGGCATGAACCGGCCGGCATCGTCGAAGACCGGTGTGCGCCAGGACCGGGCCTCTCGGTCTTCTAGACCATCACGGATGGCGCGTTGGACGTTAGCGGCGATGCCGCCCCATCGGCCGGTGTCGCGGCGTCCATGCGCGAGCTGCACCTCGTGCCCATCGTCCTCCATGTCGGAGAAGGTCACGAGGGCGTCGTGGTCGTGACCGTTGCTCGTTTTGGTGAAGCCGAAGATCGACGTCTTCACGCCGCGCTTCTGCTCGAAGAAGAGCTGCTGGGGCATATCGATAATGAAGTCGAGGCGTGCACGCTCGAGGATCGCGAGAGCTGCCTTCTGGTTCGAGTTCTTCGACAGCGTGTTGTTCGGCATAATGATGACTAGCCGACCACCCTCTTCGAGGTACTCGATTGCTGACATCGTGAAGTTTATCGGGTTATCGTTCTCGTACGGCGGATTGATCACGCACTTGGTCGGTTTCAGACCCTTGACGTAATCGCGGAACTTCTCATCTCGCTTGGCCACCGTGAACGACTTGCCTCGCGTGATGAGCGAATCGCGGTAGAGCAGGTTTGACCGGCCGTCGCCGTGGAGAAACATGTTCGAGCAGGCGAGAGCGAACAGGATCGGGTCCAGCTCCAGCCCGATCAGCTGGTGCTCGTGTATGTGCTCGATCCTCTTCCCGTCGCCGTGGGCCTTTTCGACGAGTTGCTCCATAGCGTCCATGAGGAACCCGCCGGAGCCCATGCAGGTATCGAGGACAACGTCGTCGCGCTCCAGCCGGGCCAGATCGACCATAAAAGTCTTGATGTGGTCGGGCGTCAGGATGATGTTCTTATTGTCCATCTTGCCGGCGCGCGACAGAAAGATTTTGTACGCGCGGCCAAGGATGTCCCGCTTCACCGAGCGCTTGGACGGCTGGTGCACCCTCTCGTCAATCTCGCCGATGATCTCCTTATACTCGTCGAGCGGGATGTCAACGGTCTTCACGAACGCGAAGCGGTCGCGCCAGTCGATCTGCTTCGACTCGGAGTTGATCTTTTTCTCCAGCTGACGGGTGACAGCATCGACGATCTGATCGTTGAGATACCTGGCCCCGACCAGCCGGTCGTCCTCGGGCTTGCTGATCGACCTGTAGAGGTTGCGGAACGGCTCGTCGTCGAGCGCGATCATCAGCGCCGAGAAGAACAGCGAGCGCTCAGTGTCCCGCACCCGCGAGTCCCTGTGGAACCGCTCGTTGAGCCGCCGCAGGAAGCGTCGCAGCTCGATATCGGAGAGCGGATCGCCGATGGCTGCAGCCGCGTAGTGGTTGGTGAGCGCTTCCAGGCTTACCAGGCTCTGCATGCCTTCGAGCTCTTCAATCTCTTCGCTGTCGCCTTTGCGCAGCAGATGCGTGACCCGCAGGCTCTTAAGGGTCTGGCCGGAGACGGCGATGCCGACGATGTCGGTGTGAGGCACGGCGTTGTTGGTCATGTAGCTGCGTACGTCAGCCAGGGCGGCGGCGTGATCCGATCGCGGCCCGGGCTCGCCGGACTTGGCCTCCACGACGATGAGCCACGAGCCCATGTCTTTGAAGAAGTCCGGGAAGCCATCGTCGGTCGACCCCTTGCGCTTGGACCGGAAGCCGAACTTCTTCGGAATGTCACGCTTCTCGACGAACGTTGAGGCCCCGTAGAACTCGCGGAACAGGTTCTCCGTGGTGCTCTCTGCCATGGCCAGCTCCTACTTCTGTCCCTCACGCGTTGAAGCGGAACATAGGGCCGCTGCCCTGTCACCAGCTGCAACGGCACTGCACTCCTGCTCACACGGCGTCCGAGCTTCGCACGACTGATCACTAGTCGACAACGCTGGAGAGTGTGTTGTGCCCCTGCGCGCCCCGCAGACGCGTGCCTGACCCTCCTGGCCGATGATCACCGAAACGTATCGCACATGGTTCGCACGGCGGCTCCCTACCCCAGGGAGGTGAACTCTTCCTGGAGTGATAGTCCTCCGCGCGGACTATCAGCAGCCGCTCACGGAGGTGATCAGAGAGGGGGAGCCGCTGCGGGCTCCTGAGCGCTCAGCCGGCCCCACGGGGAAGCTGCCCGTGCCGCATCGCTCGGCGACTACCTGCTGCCATCCCGTTTGCCGTCGACCCGCCCTCCTGGGGAGCGGGCCGCCGCCCGGCCCGCCGCGTCAAGACGGCCTTGACGTGCGTACGGACGCTGGCGGGCCGGGCGGTGGTCTGCTCGGCTCGTCCGGGTCGACGGTGGGCGGGATGGCTCCGACCACAACCACCCACGGACCGCGACTCGCCGACGGGACCCCGGCCATCCTGGAGCCGGAGCGCCCCCGCCGGAGGCGCAGTAACCGCATCCCCGCCACCCGGGCCGACAGCCGCCGACGGACCCGGCGTGCGCTCCCCTACGCCGCGCGGTGCTTGCCGCGCGGCCCGGCCGGCTGCCGGCCCCACCACCCACCGGGAAACGGCCTGTCGCCATGCGGCGGCCCACCGGGCTACCCGCTGTCCGCGCCAGCCGCCGGGCGTGTTGCGTGGCCGGAGCGGAGCGACAGCGGAGTGCAGGTCGCGCGCCCAGGCGGCGGCGCGTGCGGCCCGTTGCGGGCCGCCTTGATAGACGTACAGAAAGTCCTCCCACACCGCCCGGCAGCCGGCCGTTCCGCCGCAGGAGTCACGACGGGTTGACGTGTCGGTACCCGGTGCTACTCTGGCGCTCGTCGAGCACGCTAGCGCGGCCTTCCTGCCGGATCGCTGGACTCGACGTCGGAGATGCCGAGCGGCCTTCCTGCCGCTGATGCGGGCCACGCACCGCCGGCTCTCGATCGCAGCGGCCGCTGTGCCGGCCTCCCGAATCCGCTGAACGGCCCGGCACGGTCTTTCTGCCGTCTACGTTGGCCGGGATTCGCACATCTACGGGTGGGGGCAGTCTGCGGCAACCCGCCGGATGCCGACATCCAGGCTCCCCACCCGTGCCGGCCTCAATTGCCAAGTCCAGAAGAGTGAAAGGACATGACCCATCGGCGGGAAGTGGCACGACCACGATTCCGCCCTCCGGCGTCAGCCGCCCTCTCGGCGGTGCCAGGAGACACGACGAACACCACCAGCGGACAGGCGTCCAGGGCTGGTGGTGCTTCGTCTCCCGTCCCTGCCACCCCCTGATGAGGAGACAGTCGTGTCCAGCACCCCGCTCACCCTCTACCGGCCCGGTCTCGCCGTCGGCCGTGACGCCCAGGTCCTGCACCGCGCCGCCTCTCCGGCGTTCTCCGGCTGGCTGGAGCACACCCGCCCCGCCGGCGGCTGTAGCCGTCCGATCCGCCTAACCGGCACCATCGTCGCCGTCGACCGGAACACCGGCCACATCACCGGCCAGCTGCACACCGACGAACTGCCCGACCGCACGCTTTACAAGGCGTGCGGCAACCGCCGCGAATCGGTGTGCCACGACTGCGCCTGGATCTACCGGGGCGACGCCTATCAAGTCGTCTGTCGCGGCCTGACCGGCGGCAAGGGCGTCCCTGATTCGGTCGGCCGACACCCGGTCGTCTTCGCCACCTTCACCGCCCCCTCCTTCGGCCCCGTCCACCACCGGCACGTCCCCCGGCACACCTGCCGCAACCAGCTCGCGAACACAGCCGCCCGACAGCGACGCGAGAGCAGCCGTGTTGGCCGGGAAGAACTTGCCCACGAATCCTGGCTCGCCGGGGCCGCCGCATGAACCACGACCTCCGCCCCCGCTGGTACTCGCCCGCTGAGGTCGCCGTGCTGCTCGGCTTCGGCATCTCCAAGGTCAAGATGAAGATCGCCACCGGCGAACTGCGCTCCACCAAGGACGGAAAGTACCGCCGAATCCTCCCCGAATGGGTCGATGACTACATCCGCGATCAGATCGAGCGGCAGGAGGCGGCCTGATGTCCGGACGTGCCCGTGCCAACGGCGAGGGGTCGATCTTCGCGTACCGGAACGGCTTCGCCGCGTACGTCTGGGTCGAGAAGCCCGACGGCAAGCGGGGCCGGAAGTGGGTCTACGGCAAGACCCGCGAGGAGGTCCACGACAAGTGGATCAAGCTGCACGGGCAGGCCAAGGCTGGGCCGGTGGCGACGCGCTCCCCGACGGTGGGGGAGTACGCCGGCTACTGGCTGCGTGAGATCGTCAAGCCGAACCTGGCCCCCGGCAGCTACGTCACCTACGAGGTGGTGGTCCGGCTCTACCTCGTGCCGGGGCTGGGCCGGAAGCGCCTCGACAAGCTCCGGGTCAGCGACGTGCAGACCTGGATCAACGAGGTGGGGCGGACCTGCCAGTGCTGCGCCCAGGGCAAGGACGAGCGGCGAAAGCCCGCCCAGCGTCGCTGCTGTGCCCTCGGCCGCTGCTGCCAGGATCTGCCCTCGGCAACCAGCGTCACACACCTGCGGACCGTGCTCCGGACGCTGCTGTCCCAGGCCATCACCGAAGGGCTGATCTCCCGCAACGTCGCGTCCCTGGTGAAGCTGCCACCGGTCCGGAAGCGCAAGCGGAAGGCGTGGACGAGCGACGAGGCCCGGCGCTTCCTGGAGTCGGCCCGCGCCGACGACGACCCGCTCTACGCCGCGTACGTCCTGGTCCTGGTGCTCGGTCTGCGCAAGGGCGAGATGTTGGGGCTCACCTGGGCCGACGTCGAACTCGACGCGGGGGAGTTGACCATCGACCGGCAGCTCCAGCGGGTCGGTGCCGAGCTGTTGCACCGGGAGACGAAGACGGCCGCCTCGGACGCCACCCTGCCGCTGCCGGACATCTGCACCGTGGCGCTCGACCGCCGCCGCGCCGCCCAGACCGCCGCCCGGGATGCCGCCGGCCCGGCCTGGCAGCCCTCAGACCTGATCTTCACCACCCGCTACGGCCGACCGGTCGAGCCACGCAACTTCAACCGCTTCTGGGACCGGCGCTGCGACGCAGCCGGGGTCCGGCGGATCACCGTCAGGGACGCCCGGCGGACCTGCGCCTCGCTCCTGGCGGACCTGGACGTCCATCCCCGGGTGGCGATGCAGATCCTCCGGCACGCTCAGTTCGCCATCACGATGGAGATCTACACGGTGGTCTCCTCGGCGGCCACCCGCGACGCCCTCAAGCGGCTCGGCAGCGCGCTGGACCGGTGAGGCGCTACTGCTGTACTTCGCTGCTGTACCGGCCCGGATCACAAAGACAGCGGCCCCGGAAAGGGCCGCTGAGCTGGAACAGAGTGGGCCGCCAGGGACTCGAACCCTGAACCTATGGATTAAAAGTCCACAGCTCTGCCATTGAGCTAGCGGCCCGCGCGCTCAGGTTACCGGACGTCGGCCGGCGCCGACTCCCGGCTTCCGCGCCGCCGTCGATACGCGCAGCTCAACGAGGGTGCGCCGGGGGCGGCCACGGAGCACCCGCCCCGGCCGGGGACGGGCGCTTCCGGGCGTACGGGATGAGCGGTCAGGCCCGCCCGGCGGTCCGGGCGACGAATGCGCGCCAGGCCGTGGGGGCGAAGGTCAGGGCCGGGCCGGTCGGGTCCTTCGAGTCGCGGACGGCGACCACGCCGGGCAGGTTGTCGGCCACCTCGACGCAGTTCCCGCCGCTCGAACCGCTACGGCTGGACTTGCGCCATCGGGCGCTACTGAGGTCCATGATGGCTCTCCACTTCCTTCATGAGGTCGATGGACTGCCGACGCGGGAGCGCTTCGTTTCGCACGCCCTCCCACTTCGCCAGAAGGCTAGCCACATCATCCTTGCTGTCGGCCACGACTCCGCCAAGCTGGTTCTCCAGGTGCCCGACCCACCCACCGTCGGCCGACCGAGCCAGCGCGAAGGGGCCGGACAAGCCGATGTGCAGCCCGGTCGCCGCCGGGATCACGTGCACGTGGACGTGGGGCAGCTCCGCCATCGCGACGAGGTGCGCGATCTGCTCGGCCATGATGCCGCTGAATCCGTCGCCCGTCCTGCGCAGCGCGGATTCGTCCAGGACCGCGACCAGTTGCGGCGGGTTCTCGCCGGTCAGAATCCTCTGCCGGTCCATCCGGGCGCTCACCTGCTGGTCGACCTCCGTCGCCGACATCAGGTCGTTGAGGCGCATGACGACACGGGCGTAGTTCTCGGTCTGCAGCAGGCCGGGGACCAGCAGCGGCTCGAACAGCCGGAGTTGCCTTGCCGCGCGTTCGGCGTCGAGCCAGGGGAGGAACCAGGACGGTGCGCCGACGCTGGCGACGAGCCGTTCGAAAAGCCCGCCGGTCTTGAGCGCCCGGTCGGCGCCCTTGATGAAGTCCATCGTCAGGGCGCGGGTGCCGCCCTCGACGGCGCTGACGTGTGACGCGCTGAACCCGGCACCCCGACCGAACGTCTCCTGCGTCATGCCGGCACCACCTCGGGCGCGGCGGATCTCGGCCACGACGAAGGCGGCGAGCGGACTCGGCACGTCGGCCATTCAGGGCCTCCCAGTTTGAAGATCGACTACCCGCGGCGCCACCCGCCGGGCGCGGCTTCGGCCAGCCCCACCCGGACGCCCGCAGAGCCTTCCGAGCGTAGTCGCCTCCACAGCAGAGTGTCACCAGCGAGGGCCGCTCGTGGAGCACTGGCCGGGGGCGGTCCTCGCGGGGGCCGCCCCCGGGCGAGCATCCGTCGGCGGCCCCCGTCCGAGCACCGGACAGGCCAACGGACAGGGCGACGGACGGGAGGCAGGCGTGACGGGCGACGGGCCGCGCCGGGAGGGCGCGATCGTGACGGGCGAGGTCATCCGCGTGCCGGAGGACTCCTACCGGTTCGGCACCGGGATCCTCACGCTGTACGTCACCGAGATCTCAGCCGGGGGCCGTTCGAGGGCGCGGAGTGGGTCGAGCTGCGCGGTCGGGAGCTGACCCCGGACGGCACGCTCCGGCCACGCGAGCGGTACGCCTTCGTCCGGGTGGACCGGGCGACCGTCGTCACGGTGCCGGCACGGTGACCCGCCGCCGCGACCACCTGCCGTCCCGGCCCACCTGGCGCTGCGCGGCCTGCGGGATCGCCTGGCCGTGCTCGGCGGCGAAGCTGCGGTTGCTCGGCGAGTACCGCACCGACCGGACCGCGCTGCTGGTCTATCTCGGCACCCTCCAGGCTGAGGCGGCCGGGCAGCTCGCGGAGCTGGACGGCGAGCGGCCGTGCACCGACCTGGCCGAGCGCTTCACCGGCTGGGCCCGCCCGCGCGGGTAGGCCGCCCCCTGATCCCGCCCGGGCCGGTCTTCCCGTGGGCCGGCCCGGGCGGTCCCCTCGTCGTGCGGTGGACGCTCGCTTATCGGGTCGAGCGGTCCGGCCATGGCCGGGAGGATCACGCCCCGGTTGACTGGCGGGGACGACGACGGGGGAGGAACACCTGTGTCCGAGACGATCCGCACCGCCGCCCTGGCCGGGGCGACCCTGACCACCGGGCTGGTGGCGGGGCTGTTCTTCGCGTTCACCTGCGCGGTCATGCCGGGTCTCGGCGCGACCGACGACCGGACGCTGATCGGCACCATGCAGTCGATCAATCGGAAGATCCTCAACGGATGGTTCCTGGGCGCGTTCCTCGGCGCGCTGCTGCTGCTCGCCCTGGCCGCCGCCCTGCACCTGACCCGGGGCGGCCCGGCCCTGCTCTGGACCGTCGCCGCGCTGGCCTGCTACCTGGTCACCTTCGTCGTCACCGTACGCCTCAACGTGCCGCTGAACGACCGGCTGGAGGCCGCCGGTCCGGTGGACCGGATCGGCGACCTGGCCGAGGTGCGGGCCTGGTTCGAGGTGGCCTGGGTGCGCTGGAACATGGTCCGCACGCTCTCCTCGGTGGCCGCGTTCGCCTGCCTGATCGGCGCCCTGCTGACCCGGCGCGGCTGACCGCCCGCCGGCCCTGGCGCGGCTGACCGCCCGCCGGCCCCGGGCGCGGCTGACCGCCCCGTCGGCCCGGCACGCCGGCACCTCCCGTCACCCGTTACCGCCACCGCCGGAAGGCGGGCATACCGGGAGACCGGGAGGCCGACAGGCATGGGCGGGCCGGCGCGGGGGAACCGTGCCCGCATGAGGATCAGCAGCACCCCGGCCGTCGCGGCCTCCGGCGAGGAGACCGGCCCCGACGGCGTACGGGAGCCGGCCGGCGAGGTGCACGCCTGGCTGCCGGGCCAGAACCAGACCGTCTGCGGGCTCCCGCTCAGCCGGACCCGGCTGCGCCGCTTCCCGCACGTGCGGTTCGAGTACCGGTCGACGGACGTGCTCACCGGGGCGGACCCGGTCGGCCGGATCTGCCCGCGCTGCCTGGCCGCCTCCGACGGCCGACGCCGGGACGAGAAGAAGAGCTGGGTGCGCCACTCGCCCCGCCCCTGACGGCCGCCCCTGACAGCCGCCCCTGATGGCTGCCGGGCGCGGCGATTGGCGGGCGGCTGACCGGGTACGGGGTCGGGCATGCGGATCGTGGTGGTGGGCGCGACCGGCAACGCCGGCACCGCCCTGTTGCGCCGGCTGCGCCGGGAACGTGGAGTGGATCTCGTCGGGGTGGCGCGCCGGCTGCCGGGGCCGGACGCCGGCGAGCCGTACGACCAGGTGGAGTGGCACTCCTGCGACGTCGGGCTGCCGGGCGCGGCCGACCAGCTCGCGGAGGTCCTCGCCGGGGCCGACGCGGTGGTGCACCTGGCCTGGCAGATCCAGCCCAGCCATGACCAGCGGGTGCTGCGCCGGACCAACGTCGGCGGCAGCGCGGCGGTGGTCGACGCCGTGGTCCGCGCGAACGTGCCGGCCCTGGTGGTCGCCTCGTCGGTCGGCGCGTACGCGCCCGGCCCGAAGGACCACCCGGTCTCCGAGCGCTGGCCGGCGACCGGGGTGCCCGGCTCGTCGTACAGCCGGGACAAGGCCGAGGTGGAGGTGTTGCTGGACCGGGCCGAGCGGGAGCACCCGGGGCTGCGCGTGGTGCGGATGCGGCCCGGCCTGAACTTCCAGCGGGCGGCGGCCACCGAGATCACCCGCTACTTCCTCGGCCCGTTCGCGCCGGTCCGGCTGCTCCGCTTCGGCCGCATCCCGCTGGTGCCGACGCACCGGCGGCTGCGGATGCAGGCGGTGCACACCGACGACGTCGCCGACGCGTACGCCCGGGCGGTCCTGGGCGACGCGCGCGGTCCGTTCAACGTCGCGGCGGACCCGGTGCTGACCCCGGAGCTGGTGGCCCGGCACTTCCACGGCTGGACGGTGCCCGTGGCCGCCCCGGTGCTGCGCGCCGCCGCCGCGCTCACCTGGCGGGCGCGGCTGCAACCGATCGACGCCGGCTGGGTGGAGCTGGCCCTGAACGCGCCGCTGATGTCGAGCGAGCGTGCCGAGGCGGAGCTGGGCTGGCAGCCGCGGCACGACGCGGTCAGCGCGCTGAAGGAACTCTTCGCCGGGATGGCCGACGGCGCGCGCACCGCCAGCCCGGCGATGTCCGCCGCAGGTGGCCGCCCCACCGCCCTGCTGCGGGGCCGCCCCGCCGGCCACGGCAACCCCTACTGACGCACGCCGCCCCGACCGTCCCCGAGTTCAGGGGCGGGCGCCCCGCCGGGGGCGGGTCACGCGCGGGAGAGGGCGAAGGCGGTCAGGAATCCGGCCACCGTGACGAGGCCGACCAGCAGGTGGGCGTCCTCGAACGCCTCCGGGACCATGGTGTCGGTGATCATCGCCAGGATGGCGCCGGCCGCCAGCGCGGTGATCGCCGCGAGCGCCGCCGGCGGGGCGTCGCCGAGCAGCGTGAAGCCCGCCACCGCCGCCACGCCGCTGACCAGGGCGATCGCCGACCAGAGCGCGAAGACGTACCGCCGGGAGCGGCCGGCCCGGCGCATGCCGGCCGCGCTGGACAGACCCTCCGGCACGTTGCTGAGGAAGACCGCGACCACGGTGACCAGGCTGACCGGCCCGCCGGCCAGCAGACTGGCCCCGATCACCACCGATTCGGGTACGCCGTCCAGCAGCGCGCCGACCGCGATCGCGGAACCCGAGCCGGGCCGCTCGCCCTCGGAGGGCTGCCGGTCGCCGGAGCGTTTGCGGTGCCGCGCGCCCCACCGGGCGAGCAGCACGTTCGCCAGGGTGTAGGCGAGCGCGCCGCCGGCCGCTCCGAGCGCCGTGGGCAGCAGGCCGCCCTTCTCGTGCGCCTCCGCGATCAGCTCGAACGAGACGGCGGAGAGCAGCACCCCCGCCCCGAACGCCATGACCGACGCAATGACCCGCTGCGGCACCCGGGCGAACCAGCCCACGGCCGCCCCGAGCAACAGGGCGGACCCGGCCAGCAGCCCCCACCCACCCGCCTGCAACCACTCCGGCATTCCCGGGACCGTACCCCGTGGGCGCGCCCGCCAACCGGGGTCAGAAGTCGGCGAACAGGTACGGCAGGTGACGCGGGAAGAGGCGGCGCAGCTCCGCCGCCGCGTCCGCCGGCACCTCGCCCAGCCCCCGCAGGCCCACCTCCACGGGGTCGAGCACCCCGTACGCCAGGGCCGAGATCCCGGCGGCGGTCAGCGTGGCGGTGGGCGGCTCCCCGGCGGTGGCGGCGGCGCCGGTGACCAGTTCCAGCGCGCCGGTCGTGCCGTCCAGCAGGTACGAACCGGCCAGCCAGCGGTCACCGGTCAGCTCGACGCGCACCCGGCCCGGCCCCGTGGGCAGCCCGGCCAGCGCGTCCACCGACAGCAGCCGGGCCATCGGCGCCGACGAGCCCGGCCGGGCCACCCGCGCCTCGACGTGCACGGCCAGGTCGGTCAGCCACAGCTCCGGCACCTCGTCGACGGGGAGCAGGACGCTCACCCGCTCCACCTGGTCGACGTGCTGGGCGAAGAACCGCAACAGCAGCGCGCGGGCCACCGGGTCGGTGACGAGCAGGTCGTCGGCGACCAGCGTGCCGCCGTGGTCGTCGATCCGGTAGGTCACCGCGCCCGTGACCGTCCCGCCGACCCGGGCGGTGAGCAGCCACCGCTCGTCGCGGTCGCGCAGCCCGACGTCCCGGTAGTCGGGGAAGATCGCGAAGCCGTGCCGCTCGCGCAGGCAGCGCTCGGTGAACTCACGCCAGGTCGGGTAGCCCGCGCCGATCCGCTCCCAGCCCACCTCGCCCGGCAGGTCGGCGCGGAGCAGTTCGCCGAGGTCGGCCGGCGAGAAGGTGGCCGTGCGGGCCTTCGGCAGCCCGACGTAGCCGAACCGGGCGTAGAACGACGACCGGAACGGCCAGAGCGCGGTCAGCGCATGCCCCTCGTCGCGCATCTCGTCGAGCAACTGGTGCAGCAGGGCCCGGACGTGTCCCTGCCGGCGGGCCAGCGGGTGGGTGGTCACCCCCGCGACGCCGGCCATCGGCAGCACCGTGCCGCGCAGGTTCTGCCGCATGGGCACCGCCGAGGCGGCGGCCACCGTCGTGCCGTCGGCCTCCGCGACCAGCGTCCGGTTGCCCTCGTTGTACGGCAGGTAGTCGCGGAACTCCTCCGCCCGGCCGGCGCGGGACGGCGACGTCTCGAACGCGTACGCCTGGAGCGGGAAGCTGGTGGTCAGGCGCTCTTCGGAGTGCACCCGGCGGATGGTCATCCGCCAATCCCATCCCGGCTTCCCGGCCGGCGCAACCGCAATTGCCGGAAGCGGTCGCCGCGGCCGGGTGGTTCGCCCGGCCCCGGCGTCGCCTGACCGCCGTGGCGGTCAGGCGATCGGCAGGTGGCGCAGGTGCCGGCGGCGGCGCAGCCGGACGCTGAACACGGCCGCCACGGTGACGATCAGCAACGCGGTGACGGCCAGCCCGTGCAGCGACCCCCGGGTCAGGTAGCCGGAGTCCGTGTGGTCCACCGCCCAGGTGGCGATCTCCCGGCTGGACCAGAACGGGGTGAGCTTCGCGCCCGTGCCGGCCGGGTCGATCAGCATCTGCACCGCCACGACGGTGAGCAGCAGCAGCGTCCCCTCCAGCTCGCGGGGGAGCAGGGCGCCGATCAGCATTCCGAACGGCGCGGCCACCCCCACGCAGCAGAGCATCGCGACGGCCACCCCGCCGTGCCGCAGGTCGGGCGCGTCGACCACGGTGAGCACGAAGAACGGCACGGAGATGAGGAGCCCCGCCGCCCACAGGCCGAGCATCCGGCCCAGGTAGAGGTGGTGCGGGCGGTAGCCGGCCAGCCGCAGCCGGGGCTCCAGCTCGCGGGCCGCGCCGGTGGCGAAGAGCGCGGCGGTGCTGACCGCCCAGCTGATGCCGAGCAGCAGCGAGCGCACCGACTGTCCGATGTAGGAGTCGCGCCGGATCAGCCAGAAGGCCAACGGCATCAGCAGCAGGAGCAGGAGCACGCCCCGCCGGCGCAGCAGCTCCCGCAGGGTCATCTCGGCGACGGTGACGAGGCGGTTCACGGACGCCCTCCCTGGGTGGCCGGGGTCAGGTCGAGCACGAGGTCGACCCGGTCGAGCTGGTTGAGCAGGTGGGTCACCACGACGATCGCCCGCCCCTCGTCGCGCAGCCGGGCGAGCTGGTCCCAGAAGTTGACGTACGTGCCCTGGTCGAAGCCCTGGTAGGGCTCGTCGAGCAGCAGCACGTCCGGCTCGGCGAGGGTGGACATGGTGAGGTTCAGCTTCTGCCGGGTGCCGCCGGAGAGGTGCCGGGCGAGGACGTCGCGGTCGGCGTCCCAGCCGAGCTGGTGGGCCGCCGCCCGGCCGGCGCGACGGGCTGGCCCCCGGGCCACGCCCCGGCCGGCGCCGACCAGCACGAAGTGCTCGTCCGGCAGCAGGAAGTCGGCGGTGCCGCCCTGCTGGGGGCAGTAGCCGAGCCGGCCGGAGACGGTCACGTCCCCGGCGTCGGGGGAGACCAGCCCGGCGCAGACGCGCAGGAAGGTGCTCTTGCCGCAGCCGTTCGCCCCGACCACGGCCGCGATCTGCCCCGCTCGGACGGTCAGCGACGCGTCGCGCAGCACGGTGCGTCGCCCGTACCGCTTGGTGATGGCCCGGGCATGCAGCCGGACCGGGCCGGGACGCGGGTTGGGCGAGGTGCCGATGCTCTCCACGATCGCGGCGGCGTAGTCCTGCGGCCGGCCGAGGACGACCCACGGGTCGCCCCCGCTGTCGCGCAGGTGCGTGGCGGCCTCGGCGACCACGTGCCGGGCGGCGTCCACCCGGACCCGGCGTCGGTCCAGCTCGGCCGCGAACGCCCGCAGCCACTCGTCGGCGTTCATCCGTCGACCCCCTTTCTGACGATGTCGTTCACCGGGGCGACGAACGCGAGCCACGCGCTGCCGCCCTGGCGCAGCGCCGCCCACCCGCTGTCGGTGAGCCGGTAGTACTTGCGCGCGGGCCCGGACGCGCCCTCCCGCCACTCGGCGGTGACCAGGCCGGTGCGTTGCAGGCGCAGCAGCACCGGATAGAGCGTGCCGCCCTGGATGGGCCCGATGCCGGCGGTGTCGAGGGCGTGCGCGAGCTGGTAGCCGTAGGACTCGCCCTCCCGCAGCAGGGCCAGGACGCAGAGGTCGAGCACCCCGCGCAGCCACTGCCCACGCCGGTCGGATTCCATCCCGGCAACATAGCGACACCACCTAGATGGCGCAACTACCTAGCCGACGGCACGGTTCCCCGCGCACGGGGAACCGGGGGCACGTCAGACGGCGGTGACGTCGGAGACCACGACGGTGACGTTGTCCGGCGCGCCGGCCTGGTGGGCGAGCTTGACGAGCTGCTCGCCGCACTGCTGGCGGTCGGCGTACGTGCTCAGCGCCGCGGCGATCGTGGCGTCCTCGACGTAGTCGGACAGGCCGTCGCTGCACAGCAGCAGCCGGTCGCCGGCGGCCACGGTCAGCATCCCGATCGCGGGCGGCGTGTCCGCGCCCTGCACCGCCCGGGTCACCAGCGACCGCTGCGGGTGGTGGCGTGCCTGCTCCGGCGAGAGCGCCCCCTGGTCCACCAGCGCCTGGACGAAGGTGTCGTCCCGGGTGAGCTGGGTGAGTTGGGCGTCGCGCAGCAGGTAGCAGCGGGAGTCGCCGACCTGGGCCAGCACCAGCGCGTCCCCGGCGAGCAGGGCGGCGGTGAGCGTCGTACCCATGCCGTCACGGGCCGGGTCGACGGTGATGGCGGCGTGGATGCGCCGGTTGGCGGTGCTCACCACGGCCCGCAGCGCGTCGGCGGCCTCGTCGGGGGTGGTCGGCGGGCTCAGCTCGTCGAGGATGCGGATGACGATCTCGCTCGCCACCTCGCCCGCGGGCAGGCCGCCCATGCCGTCCGCGACCGCGACGAGGCGGTCACCGGCGAGGGCGGAGTCCTCGTTGTTGGTGCGGACCAGGCCGATGTCGTTGAGGATGGCCGAGCGGAGGATCAGCGTCATGGGGTCAAGCTTGCCAAGAACACCCTGCCGCCGTCTCTACGCACTACTGCGTAGGGTGTGGGAATGATGCCGGTGTCCATGGTCGGGCGCGCCGGTGAGCTGGCCGAGCTCGACCGGGCGTGGTCCACCGTGGTCGATTCCCGGCGCTCCGCGCCGGCCGTCGCGGTGATCACCGGTGAGGCCGGGGTGGGCAAGTCGCTGCTGGTCGCGGCCGCCCTGGACGCCTTCGCCCCGCACCCGGCGGTGGTGCTCTCCGGCGCGGCCCGGGTGCACAGCCCCGCCCCGTACGACTGGCTAGCCGCCGTTCTCACCGGTCGGGACACGAGCGGGCTCGACCTGCCGCCGGACGCGCTGGCCTGGCTGGCCCAGCAGCCCACCGCGCCGCGCGAGCGCTACGCGCCGGGCACCCTGCTCCGGCTCGCGGTGCGGGTCGTCCGGCTGTTGGTCGGCGCCGGCCCGGCCGTGCTGGTGGTGGAGGACCTGCACGCCCTCGACCCGGCCAGCCTGAACCTGGTCGGCGAGCTGGCCACCGCCGCCGACCTGCCGGCGCTGCTGGTGGTGGCCACCCGGCCCGCCGCCGACGCGGTCGCGCCGGACCTCGCGGTCCGCGCGCTGGCCCGGCTCTGCGGCGTCCGGGGCGCCGTCCGCCAACACCTCGGACCGCTGCTCCCGGCCGAGGTCGCCGAGGTGCTGACCCAGGTGTACGCCGATCCGCGCCCGTCCGGTCGCCTGGCGCGCGCGGTCTGGCGGCGCACCGGCGGCAACCCGTACGCGCTGACCGAACTGCTCGCCGCGCACGCCGGCCAGGGGCCCGAGGCGTTGCTCCGCCCGCCGCCGCCGGCACCGCCGGCCCGGTCGTCGGTGGCGCCGGCCCGGTCGTCGGCGGCGGTGGCCCGGCCCACGGCGGCCCGGTCGGCGCCAGCGCGGTCGGCGGCGGTGGCGCCCCGGCCGGCCGACCCGGTCGACGCCGAGCTGACCGGGCGGGAGATCGAGGTGCTGGGCTGCCTGGTCGCCGGGATGTCCAACAAGCAGGCCGCTCGTGCGCTCGGCATCTCGGTGCGGACGGTCACCGTGCACGTGTCCAACCTGCTGCGCAAGACCGGGTCGGCGTCGCGTACGGAGGCGGCGATCTGGGCGGTGCGGCGGCGGTTGCCGGCGCCGACGCCGGTCGACGGCTGAGCCGCCCCGCGCGACCGGACCGCCGGGCCGGCCGCCCCCACCGCGCGTGGCCGGACCGTTGAGCCGCCGCGCCCGACCCCGTCGTCGGCCGGCCGCCCCGGCGTCGTCGGTGCTGCGGGGTCAGCGGCGGGGATAGCGGAGCAGGAGGCTGGCGGCGACCTCCTCGTCGCCGACGGCGGCGTACACGTGTGGCACGTCCGACGTCCAGCGCAGGTGCTCGCCGGCGGCGGCCGTCAGCGGCGCGTCCACCGGGCCGGCGCGCAGCACGCCCGCGAAGACGGTGATGTGCTCGGTGACGCCCGGCTGGTGCGCGGGGGAGAGCTGCTCCGGGCCGGGCGCGACCCGCATCCGGTACAGCTCGTAGGTGGCGTCGGTGTCCTCGAAGACCTCCAGCAGGATGGCGGTGACCGCCGCGCCGCGGACGGTCGGTCCGGCGGCCGGGCCCGAGAGCACGGCCGTCAGCGGCACGCCGAGCTGCGCCGTGATCGCGTAGAGCGTCTCCAGGGTCGGGTTGCGGGTGCCGTTCTCCAGCCCGGAGAGCGTCGCCTTTCCCACCCCGGCCAGCCGGGCGAGGGTCGACAGGGACATTCCCCGTTCCTCGCGCAGCGCGCGTACCCGGCGGCCGACGGCGTCGGCTCCGGGATCGGGGTGCGGTGGGCGGGCTGGTGACGGGTGCGGCACCCCGCTATCGTGCTACAGGTTCTTGTTCCGTAAACGGAACGATCGGGGTGGGGGATGGCGGGACGGACACAGCCGTTGCTGGCGGGCGTGGTGACCGCGCTGGTGGGGTTCGCCAGCTCGTTCACCGTGGTGCTGGCCGGCCTGCGGGCCGTCGGCGCCACCGACGCGCAGGCCGCCTCCGGGCTGCTCGCGGTCTGCGTCGCGTCCGGGATCTCCGCCGTCTGGCTGGGCCTGCGGCACCGGATCCCGATGAGCGTCGCCTGGTCCACCCCGGGCGCGGCGCTGCTGGTCGCCACCGGCCCGGTGCCCGGCGGGTGGCCCGTCGCCGTCGGGGCGTTCCTCGTCTCGGGCGCGCTGATCGTGGCCGCCGGGCTGTTCCCGGCGCTCGGTCGGGCCGTCGCGGCGATCCCCCGGCCGATCGCGGGCGCCATGCTGGCCGGCGTCCTGCTGCCGCTGTGCACCGCCCCGGTCCGCGCGCTGGTCGAGGTGCCCCGGCTGGCCGCGCCCGTGGTGCTGGCCTGGCTGCTGCTGCACCGGTTCGCGCGCCGCTGGGCGGTGCCGGGCGCGCTGGTCGTGGCGGTGGCGGCGATCGCGTTGACCGCCCCGGTCGCCGGTCTCGGCGGCGCGCGGCTGCTGCCCGCCGTCGATCTGACCGCGCCGGCCTGGAGCGTCCCCGCCCTGGTCGGCCTGGCGCTGCCGCTCTTCCTGGTCACCATGGCCGCGCAGAACGTGCCCGGGATGGCGGTGCTGGTCGGCTACGGCTACCGGCCGCCGTTCGGGGCCGCGCTGCGGGCGACCGGCCTGACCAGCCTGGCCGCCGCGCCCGCCGGCGGGCACGCGGTCAACCTCGCGGCCATCACCGCCGCGCTGGCCGCCGGCCCGGACGCCCACCCCGACCTGGACCGGCGCTGGATCGCCTCGGTCACCGCCGGCACGGGACTGGCCCTGCTCGGCCTGGGCGCCGGGGCGGCCACCGCGTTGATCGCGCTCGCCCCGCCGGTGCTGATCGAGGCGGTGGCCGGGCTGGCGCTGCTCGGCGCGCTGGCCACCGCGCTCACCTCGGCGCTGGCCGAGCCGGCCGCCCGGGAGGCCGCGGTGGTCACGTTCGTGGTCACCGCCTCCGGGGTGACCCTGCTCGGCGTGGGCGGCGCGTTCTGGGGCCTGGTCGCCGGCGGGCTGATGCTCCTGCTCTTCCGCCGCCGCTCCGACGAGCCGGCCGCGTCGCGGCCCGCCCCGCCCGAGCCGGCTGCCGCGCCCGAGCCGGCTGCCGCGCCCGAGCCGGTGGCCGCGTCGCTCCGGCCGGCTCCGGTCGGGTCGGACTCCCCCGCCGGCGCCGCGTCGCCGCACGGCGCCCGGGTCGGCGGCGACTGACCCTCCGCGCCCGGGTCGGCGACAACTGACCCTCCGCGCCCGGGTCGGCGGCGACCGACCCTCCGCGCCCTGTCGGCTGGATCGTCCACGACATCTGCTCGACGGCGTGCGGGCGTACCGGCCCGGGGCGGGCCGGTACGCCGGCGTCACTCCTCCGGGGGGAGGGCGCCGGCGGGGACGTCGAGGCGTACCCGGCCGTCGGCGACGGTGGCGATCTGCTCGGCGAGCACGTAGACCGCGCCGGTGCGCGCCAGGTCGGTGGAGACCTTCAGGTAGCCGCTGTGCAGCAGCCGGGCCGCCAGGTCGGCCGGCACGTCCGGCTCCTCGACCGCCGTCGACTCGATCAGCTCGTCCAGGCTGCTGCCCGGATCGGCGGTCGGCGCCTGCACGGTCACCGCGTTCGGGTCGCCCCGCTGCACGAGGTCGACCGTGCCGACCTCGGTGCCGTCGACGTCGACCACCCGCATGCCCGTGGTGACCCGGGAAACCATCGCCTGCTGCTCGGTGCCCTGATTCATTCTGGCGCGGTTCCCGGCCCCCGCTCCGGCTAAACCGCCCGCGCCGCGCCCCGTACCCGCCCGGCCTTCCTCACAGCTCAGGGGACCAGGCGCTCGGTGGCCGGGGGGAGAGTTCGCGCCAGCTGTCGGTGCCCTGGAGCAGCGCCCGGACCGTCTCCTCGGCCTCCTCGACGCTGTCGTACTCGTAGAACTGGGAGACGCCCTCGGAGCCGCCGGCGCGCTGCTCGACGTGCCACCGGTCGGCGTCCACCCGGAGGAAGACGTCCCGTCGCGCCAGCCGGCCCCATTTCCCGTTCCACCAGTGCTTCCGCTGCTCCATGGCGGGGACTCTATCGAACACGCGTACGAAAAGGTGCGGCCCCCGCGGGATTCCCGCAGGGGCCGATGTGCCTGTGCCGGATTCAGCGCGCAGTGGGCGGTTCCTGCCGGCGGCCGAGCACGTCGTCGAGCGCGCCGCGCTGCTGCCCGGGGGTGGTGCGGCCGGCGGCGACCAGGGCGTCCCGGATCTCGGTGAGCAGCTTGACCTCCTCGCTCGGCGCCTTCGGCGGCGGCTCCTCGCCCCGCTTGCGCCGCTCGGCCAGCCTGTTCATCGGGTAGACGACCAGGAAGTAGAGCGCCGCCGCGGTGAGCGCGAAGGTGATGATCGCGTTGATGAAGCTGATCCAGTCGAACTCGACACCCCGGACCTTCCACGCCGCGCCCTGAAGGCCGCCCTCACGACGCGTGACCACGAGCGTGATCAACGCGATCAGCGGCTTGAGGAACGAGTTGGTGAGCTGCGTGACCACCGCCGTGAACGCGGCGCCGATGACGACGCCGACCGCCAGGTCGACGACGTTTCCGCGCATGATGAAGTCTTTGAAGCCCTTGAGCATCCGTACTCCCGAGGTGTCCGGTCTTCCGTCCGGCACAACCTATGCCCCTGGTGGCGGCTCCAGAAAAGCGCCGGCCTCGATCGCCGCCCGGCCCGGGTCGCCGGCGCGGATCGCCTCGACCAGCCGGGAGTGGTCGACGTAGCGCTCCGGCTCCAGCGCGCCGCCCATCGACTGGGTGATCGTGCTGCGCAGCGCGGCGCCGACCGAGGCGTACAGCTCGGCGAGCATGCCGTTGTGCGCGGCCGCCACCACGGCGGTGTGCAGCGCGGCGTCGGCCTCCACGAACTCGTCGACCCGGCCGCCGAGCCAGGCCGCCTCGCGTACGGCGAGCGCGTCGTCGAGCGCGGCCAGGTCCTCGGGCGTACGCCGCAGCGCGGCGAGCCGGGCCGCCTCCACCTCGAAGGCGCGCCGCACCTCGACGACCTCGGCCGCCCGGTCGACGGTGAGCCGGCGGGCCACCACCGGGGCCAGCTCGTCGGTCGACACCACGTACGTCCCGGAGCCCTGCCGGCACTCCAGCACCCCGGCGTGCACCAGCGCCCGCACGGCCTCGCGGACCGTGTTCCGCCCCACGCCGAGCGCCGCGACCAGCTGCGGCTCGGTGGGGATCCGACCGCCCACCGGCCACTCGCCGCCGAGGATCCGCTCCCTGAGCTGCGCGATGGTCTGCCGAACGCGGTGCCCACGGGGCGGCGCGGTGGCGGAATCAACCGACGGTGGCACTGGTTACAACTCCTGCCCGGAATTCATCCCATGATTGTAGGTTCAACGGTATGACCCCGCCACCACCCACCGCCACCGCCGGCGTCTCCGCCTCCACCGCCGATCCGATCCCGGCCCCGGACGGCGTGCCGGTCGCCCCCGCCGTGGAGCGGGCGAAGCCGGGCCGGCCCGCGCACCCGGCCACCGGGGGCGTGCTGGTGCTGGTCGGGATGCTGCTGGTCGCGGTGAACCTGCGGGCCGCCGTGACCAGCCTCGGGGCGCTGCTCGACGAGGTGCGGGACGGCCTGGGGCTCTCCGGGGCGATGGCCGGCCTCGTCACCACCCTGCCCACCATCGCCTTCGCGGGGCTCGGCGCGCTCACCCCGTGGCTGGTCCGCCGGTTCGCCCCGGCCCGGGTGCTGGTGGTCGCGATGCTCGCGCTCGCCGCCGGTCAGGTGCTGCGGGTGGTCACCGACTCCGCCCTGGTCTTCGTGCTCACCAGCGCGCTGGCGCTGGCCGGCATCGCGGTGGCGAACATCCTGCTGCCGATGCTGGTCAAGCAGCACTTCCCGCACCGCACCGGGCTCGTCACCGGGGCGTACACGATGGCGCTGACCCTGGGCACGACGGTTGCCGCCGCGTCGGCGGTGCCGGTGGCGCACGCCTTCGGCTCCTGGCGGGTCGGGCTCGGGGTCTGGGCCGGGCTGGCCGCGGTGGCCGTGCTCCCGTGGGTGCCGCTGGCGCTGCGGGCGCGGGCCGCCGCGCGGCGGGCCACCCCGACGGAGGCCGTCGCGCCCCGCACCCGGATCCGGCCCGGCCGCACCCGGCTCGGCTGGGCGATGGCGGTCTACTTCGGAGCGCAGTCGCTCAGTGGGTACGCGATCATGGGCTGGCTGGCCCAGCTGTTCCGGGACGCCGGCTACCATCCGGAGACGGCCGGGCTGCTGCTCGCCGGGGTGACCGCGCTCGGCGTGCCCATCGCCCTGCTGATGCCGACGCTGGCCGGCCGGCTGCGGACGCTGCGCCCGCTGGTGCTCTCGCTGACCGCCGCGTCGACCCTGGCCTACCTGGGGCTCGCCCTGGCCCCGCACGGTGCGGCGCTGCTCTGGGTGGCCCTGCTGGCGATCGGGCAGGGCGCGTTCCCGTTGATCCTGACGGTGATCGGCCTGCGGGCCCGGACCGCCGAGGGAACCGTCGCGCTGTCGGCCTTCGCGCAGAGCACCGGCTACGTCATCGCCGCCCTGGGGCCGCTGCTGGTGGGCATCCTCTACGAGGCGACCGGCGGATGGACCGCCCCGATCGGGTTCCTGCTGGCGGCGCTGGCCGTGCAGACCGCCGCGGGCCTGGTGATCGCCCGCCCCCGGCACATCGAGGACGAGGCGTGAGGAGGAACGGTCAGGAGGAGGCCGGCGTGGGGTCGCCCGCCACGGCCTGGTCGACCGTCGGGTAGGTGTGCAGCACCTCGACGAGGCCGCTCACCTCGAGGATGCGGAGCACCCCCCGCTGCGGGGCGGCCAGCCGCACCACGCCCCCGGCCTCGTCGCAGCTGTTCTTGGCGCGGACGAACACCGACAACCCGGTGGAGTCGCAGAACGAGACGTTCGCCAGGTCGAAGACGAGCCGGCTGCGGCCCTTGTCGAGCAGGTCGGTGATCTGGTCCTGCAACTGCGGTGCGGTCGCCATGTCCAACTCGCCCGCGACCGACACGACGACCACGTCGCCGCGCTGTTCCGTGTGCACCGTCAAGGACATTCGCCAGACCTCCCGTTATCGGGGAAACGGTATCCCACGATCGGGGTCGTACGCAGAACGGGAACCGGTATCCGGTGGTCACCGTCATTCGCTTGCCGCGCGGCAACTAGCACCCGGCCTCCGATGGTAGAGTCCGCCGGTCCAGGTCGAAGGGGGTTTGCCATGGCGCTGAGCGCCGAGGAGAGCGGCCGGCTGGCGAGTCTGCTGACGGGTCATGCCGAGCGGATCACGCAGCGTTGGACGGAGATCGTCGCCGGGTCGCTGCGCGGGCGACTCAGCCAGGGGGAACTGCGCCGGCAGGTGCAGGAACTGCACGGCAGCATGGTGACCGCCGCCGAGCACGGGGCCGTCGACCTCGACGCCGAGCAGGCCACCGAGCTGCGCGCTGTGCTCGCCGAGCTGTCGCGGGGCCGGGCCCGGCAGGGCTTCTCCGCCTCCGAGACCGCGATCAGCGTGTTCGCGCTCAAGGAGGCGCTGCTGGAGCTGATGGAGGCCGAGGGCGGCTCCGGGACGCTCCGTGACTACGTCGCCTTCTCCGGGCTGATCGACCAGATGGGCCTGTTCACCTTCGAGAGCTTCGTCCGCACCCGCGAGAGCCTCATCGCCGACCAGGCGGAACAGCTGCTCGAACTCTCCACCCCGGTGGTGAAGCTCTGGGAGGGCGTCGTCGCCGTGCCGCTGGTCGGCACCCTCGACTCGGCCCGCGCCCAGGTGGTGATGGAACGACTGCTCCAGACCCTGGTCGACACCGGCTCGCCGTACGCGATCATCGACATCACCGGCGTACCGGCGGTGGACACCCAGGTCGCCCAGCACATCCTGAAGACCGTGGTGGCCGCCCGGCTGATGGGCGCGGACTGCATCATCTCCGGCATCCGGCCACAGATCGCGCAGACCATCGTGGCCCTGGGCATCGAGTTCGGCGACATCGCCACCAAGGCCAGCCTCGCCGACGCGCTGCGGCACGTGCTCCGGCTCACCGGGGTCGAGACCGGCCGCCGGCTGCCGCGCCGGGAGGCGTGATGGAGCGGGTGCCGATCCTCAAGATCGGTGAGATCCTGCTGGTCTCCATCCAGGTCGACATGTCCGACCAGACGGCGGTCCAGCTCCAGGAGGACCTCGCGGAGCGGATCGTCGCGACCGGCTGCCACGGCGTGCTCATCGACATCACCGCCCTGGACATCGTGGACTCCTTCGTCGGGCGGATGCTGTCGACCATCGCCTCGATCTCCAGGGTGCTCGACGCCGAGACGGTGGTGGTCGGGATGCGGCCCGCCGTCGCCATCACCCTCGTCGAGCTGGGCCTGTCCCTCAACGGCATCCGGACGGCGCTCAACGTCGAACGGGGCATGGAGCTGATCGCGGCGGCGCGCGCGGACGAGCACGAGTTCGCGTTCGACGACGAACCGGACGCCGATACGACGGCCTCGTCATGACCGCGGGCGTCGACCTGGGCCGACCGCAGGCGCAGGCGATCCGCAGCGACGAGGACGTGGTGCGCGTCCGGCAGCTGGTGCGTACGGTGGCGGTGGCGGTCAAGCTCTCGCTGGTCGACCAGACCAAGGTGGTCACCGCGGCGAGCGAGCTGGCCCGCAACACGCTGGTGTACGGCGGCGGCGGCACGGTCGAGGTGGGCACGGTGGACAACGGGACGCGACGGGGCGTGCGCATCGTCTTCGTCGACTCCGGCCCAGGCATCGCCGACCTCGACCTGGCACTGACCGACGGCTACACGACCGGGCGCGGGCTCGGCCTCGGGCTCAGCGGCGCGCGCCGACTGGTCGACGAGTTCGACATCCAGACCGCGGTGGGTGAGGGCACCCGCGTCACGGTCACCAAGTGGTCCCGATGACCGGGGACCCGGTCCCCGACCGCGGCATCTGGTTCCGGGTGGAGACCGGCAGCGCCGCCAGCGCGGTGCGCCGGGCCGCCGAGCGGCTCGGCGACCAGCTCGACCTGGGCGAGGCCCGCACCGCCGACCTGGCGATCGTCGCCGCCGAGCTGACCAGCAACCTGGTCAAGCACGCCGAGGACGGCACGCTGCTGCTGCGGCCCGTCCGGCACGAGCGGGAGGCCGGCGTGGAGCTGGTCGCGGTCGACGCCGGGCCGGGGATGGCCGACCTGACCGTCTCCTCGCAGGACGGACACTCCACCACCGGCACGCTCGGCATCGGTCTCGGCGCGATCGTCCGGCAGGCCAGCTGGTTCGACGGCTACTCCCAAGCGGGGCGGGGCACGGTCCTCGCCGTCCAGGTCTGGCCGGACCGCGCCGGTGGGCGGGAGCGGCCCTGGGTCGGCGCGCTCACCCGGCCGCTGACCGGGGAGTCGGTCAGCGGCGACGGGTACGCCTGGCGGATCGTGGAGGGCCGGCGGCAGGTGCTGGTCTGCGACGGCCTGGGGCACGGGCCGCTCGCCGCCGCCGCCACCGACGCCGCGCTCGACGCGTTCCGCCGGGCGCCGGCGGGACCGCCGGCCGCAGTGGTCCAGCACCTGCACCAGGCGATGTCCCACACCCGGGGCGCGGCGCTGGCCGTCGCCGAGCCGGACCCGTCGGCCGGGGTGCTGCGCTACGCCGGACTGGGCAACGTCTCCGCCGCGGTCGTCGGCGGCGGCAAGCGCCGGGGCCTGGTCTCGCTGCCCGGCATCGCCGGGCACCAGCGTCCCCCGGTCCGGGAGTACGACTACCCCTTCGAGGCCGACGCCCTGCTGGTGATGCACAGTGACGGCGTGGTCGACCGCTGGCAGCTCGCCGACTTCCCCGGTCTCGCCGACCGGTCGCCCGTCGTGGTGGCCGCGTCGCTGCTGCGGGACGCCGGCACCCGCCGCGACGACGCGTGCGTCCTGGTCGCCCGGGCGTGGTCGTGACCGGGCCGGCCGGGGCGGCGCGGCTGCTCCAGATGGTGCTGCGGGTCGAACACGACATCTTCGTGGTCCGGCAGCGGGGCCGTGAGGTCGCCGCCGCGGTCGGGCTGGAGCACCAGGACCAGGTACGCATCGCCACGGCGCTCAGCGAGGTGGCCCGGGACCTGCTGCGCGCGGTCGGCGGGGCGGACGTGACATTCATCCTGGTCCACGACGCCGTTGGTGGTGGGCGGCACCTGCGGGTGGACCTCCTCCCGGTGCGCCCGCTGCCCGACGGGCGGTACGAGCCGCAGTCGGGTGCGGTGGCGCGGTTGGTGGACATGTTGGGCGTCGTGACCGGGGAGGGGGATACGGTCGTGAGGATGTCCCGACGTGTCCCGGTCACCGCCGAGGCGCTGACCCCGGAGCGTCTCGCCGAGCTGCGCGCCGAACTCGGCCGGAACGCCCCGGGCAGCGCCCTCGACGAGTTGGCCGCCCAGAACGCGCAACTGATCGCCGCCCTCGACGAGGTACGCAGCCAGCGCGACGAGCTGGCCGTGCTCAACGAGGAACTGGCCGAGACCAACCGCGGCGTGATGGCGCTCTACAACCAGCTCACCGAGGAGCTGGAGGAGACCAACCGCGGCGTGGTCGCGCTCTACGCCGAGCTGGACGAGAAGTCCGCCCAGTTGCGGGCGGCCAGCGAGTCGAAGAGCCGGTTCCTGGCGAACGTCAGCCACGAGCTGCGCGCCCCCGTCACCGCGATCATGGGACTCGGCCGGCTGCTGGACGACTCCGCCTCCGACCCGCTCACCGCCGAGCAGGCCCGCCAGGTCGGGCTCATCCGCTCCTCGGCGAGCGACCTGCTCACGCTGGTCAACGAGCTGCTCGACCTGGCCAAGGCCGAGTCCGGCCGGATCGAGCCTGACTGGGCCGAGGTGGACCTGCGGCCGCTCTTCGGTCAGCTGCGCGGCACGCTGCGGGCCCTGGCCACCCGGCCGGAGGTCGAACTGGTGGTGGAGGAGCCGCCGGTCCCGGCCACGCTGCGCACCGACGAGGTGCTGCTCGCCCAGGTGCTGCGCAACCTCCTGCACAACGGGCTCAAGTTCACCGAGCGCGGGGAGGTCCGGCTGCGGGCGGAGCGGCGGGACGACCGCTGGCTGCTGTCCGCCTCGGACACCGGCCCGGGCATCGCGCCCGAGCAGCACGACCGGATCTTCGAGGAGTTCTATCAGGTGCCCGGCGCGACCCGGGTGGGCGGCACGGGCCTCGGCCTGCCGTACGCGCGGCGGCTGGTGACCCTGCTCGGCGGCACCCTGGAACTGGCCAGCGAGCCCGGGCGGGGCAGCACGTTCATCGTCAGCCTGCCCGCGGGCGGAGCGTGACGGTGGAGGGCGGCCCGGCGACCGTGCTGGTGGTCGACGACAGTCGCACCAAGCGGTACCTGCTGGTCAGCTGGCTCTCCCGCGCGGGTTTCACCGTGCTGGAGGCGGAGACCGGCGGCGAGGCCCTGGCCCGCGTCGGCGTGGACCCGATCGACCTCGTGGTGCTCGACGTGCGGCTGCCCGACCTGAGCGGGTTCGAGGTCTGCGAACGGATCAAGGCTGCGCACCCGGCGATCCCGGTGATCCACGTGTCCGCCCACGCGGTGGACGTCGTGGACCGGGCGCAGGGGCTGACCCGGGGCGCGGACGCGTACCTGGCCGAGCCCATCGAGCCGGAGGAACTGGTCGCCACCGCGCACGCGGTGCTGCGCTACTACTGGGCGCGGCAGCGGGCGGAGCTGCTCGCCGAGCGGCTGCTCGGGCTGGCCGACACCACGGTGGCGATGCACTCCGCGCCCAACTTCGCGCGACTGCTGGAGGCGGCGGCGGCCGGGGCGGCCCAGATCTTCAAGAGCCCCGCCGCGGTGATCGCCGAGACGTTCGACGGCGACTGCGTCGCCGGGATCGCGGGCGGCCCCGGCGGCACGGTCACGCTCGTTCCGTGGCTCGTGGACGACAGCGGCGTGCCGATCGGGACGACGGTCCGGGTGGACGATCCGGCCGGCTGGGGCCTGGTCGACTGGCCGGCGGGGGACACGGTCACGGTGGCCGCGACCCGGCTCCGCGAGGACCGCCCGCCGCTCTACGTCGTCGTGCCCACCGCGACGCAGACCGCCCGCACCCCCGTGCTGGTGCAGCTCGCCCAGGCCGTCGCGTCGGCGGTGGAGGCGCAGCGCTCCTTCGACGAGGAGCACCGCATCGCGGTCACCCTCCAGCGCAGCCTGCTGCCGCGCCGGATTCCCGAGATCAACGGGCTCGACCTGGCCGTGCGCTACGAGCCGGCGAGCGCGCAGACCGAGGTGGGCGGCGACTTCTACGAGCTGGTGATGCTCGACGGCCACCTGCTGCTGGCGATCGGCGACGTGGCGGGCCACTCGTTGCACGCCGCGACCGTGATGGCCGAGCTGCGGCACGCGGTGCGGGCGTACGCGGTGGAGGGACACCAGCCGGGCGAGATCCTGGAGCGGGTCAACGAGCTGATGCGCACCCTGCTCCCCACGGAGCTGGCCACGATCTGCCTGCTGCTGCTGCACCCGCCCACCGGCCGGGTCCGGCTGGCCAGCGCCGGCCACCTGCCGCCGGTGCTCAGCCTGGACGGCAAGGTGGAGTTCGTGCAGCACTCGGCGCCACTGCTCGGGGTGCGCGCCCAGCGACCGCCCGACCTGGAGTTCGTGCTGCCGGTCGGGGCGACGCTGGTGTTCTACACCGACGGCCTGATCGAGCGGCGGGACACCACGATCGACGACGGGCTGGCCGCCCTGGCCGCGGCCGCCGGGCGGATCGACGACGACCTGGACCGGTTCTGCGAGCGGCTCCTGGTCGAGCTGGCCCCGCCGGAGATCCAGGACGACGTCGCCGTGGTCGCCCTCCGCCGCCGCTGACGCGCGGGAAAGGCACCCTGTCGACGGCTGGCGCTGTGGAAGGCCCGTCCTGACGCCGGCAGGCGGGGCGGGCGTCAGCCGACCGAGCGGGCGTATGCGGCCGGCGAGACGCCGATGACGGCGGTGAACTCGCGGACCAGGTGGGCCTGGTCGCTGTAGCCGAGGTCCGCCGCGAGCGCCGCCCAGTCCGGCGGGCCGCCCGCGGCCTGCTCGACGGCCTCCTGGAGCCGGTACCGGCGGATCACCCACTTCGGGCCGACGCCGACGTGCGCGAGGAACAGGCGTTGCAGCCGGCGGACGGAGAGCCCGTGCCGCCGGGCGAAGTCGTCCACCCGCAGCACCGTCCGGTCGGCGCGGATCGCCTCGACGAGGCCGATCACCTCGTCGGTGACCGGGTCGGCCGCCGGCGCCCAGCCGAGCAGCAGGTCGTCCAGCGCCCGGCGGCGCTCGGCGTCCGTACCGTCGCAGCGGCCGGCGGGCGGCGGCCCCTCGGCGGCCGACGCGGCGGCGACCAGGGCGGCGGCCGGCGGCCAGCGGTCGGCGAGCGACGGGACCGGCCACCGCCGCCCGGTCAGCTCGGCGACCGACCGCCCGCGCCAGAACGGCCGGAAGCCGCCCGGCCGGAACTGGACCCCGCTGACCCGGCCGACGCCGGACAGCGTGATCGAGAACAGTTTCCGCCCCACGCCGGCCACCTCGGCGGTCTCCGGGCCGTCGCCGTCGCGCCGGAACACCACGTTCACCGCCGGGTGCGGCACGACCTGCTGCGTGAGCGGCTCGGTCAGCTCCCAGTCGACGAGCCAGTAGTGCTCGACGTACGGCCGGAGCGCCACGGCGGGCAGGTGTCGGCGGAAGCGGACCTGGCGCAGCAGCCGGGCCGGGTCCAGGATGCCCCGGCTGTCCCCGCGCGGCTGCTGTCGCATTTCTTCAAGACCATCCTCATACGCTGGCCGTATGGCAACCCAGACTAGTGACCTGCTGGCGGTGGCCGCGCCACCGACCGTGGCGGTGGTGCGTGGCATCGCCGACGACCAGCTCGACCTGCCGACGCCCTGCCGCGAGTACGCGGTGCGCGACCTGCTCGACCACCTCTTCCAGGTGGTGGTGAACTTCCAGGCCCTCGCGGCGAAGCGCCCCGTCGAATGGGCGGACGGGCCCGGGCATCTCACGGACGGTTGGCGCGACCGGTTCGAGGCCGAGACGCGGCGGCTGGTCGACGCCTGGTCCGACCCGTCCTCGCTGGAGGGCGTCTCGCCGGGGATGGGCATGCCGCAGACCACGGTCGGCGGCATGGTGCTGCTGGACCTGACGGTGCACGGCTGGGACCTCGCCGTCGCCACCGGCCAGCCGTACCGGCCCGCTCCGGAGGCGACGGCCGCGCTGCACGAGCTGGTGGGACAGCTCGGGCCGCAGGCCCGGAAGATGGGCGTCTTCGCGGAACCGGTGTCGAGCGCCGCCGACCTGCCGGAGTTCGACCGGCTGCTCTGCCACACCGGCCGCGACCCCGGCTGGCCCCCGACCGCCTGACCGGCCCGACCGCCTGAGCCTCACCGGCCCGGACGGCTCGCCGCCGCCCGGGCCTCCTTGCCGCCCGGCCTGCTGTTCCTCGGCGCGGTGGTGGAGAAACTGTGGGGAACCTGAGCTGTGTAACGCCGGCGGCGACATGGGCGCTGTTTGCTCTGGAGGCCCGGCCGGACGGGCCCTGGCCTGGGCCGGAAGGCCCGTCGCGTGTGGCAGCGGGAGTTCAACAGATGCACAACCAGCCAGGCGGAGCGCCGCCGGTGTTCGTCGACCGGACCGGGCGTCGCCGCCGGCTCACGGTGATCGCCGGCACCGCGATGGGTCTGGGCCTGCTCACCAGCCTCGGCCTGATCGCCGCCGGCCTCTTCATGGACTCGTCGGTGTCGCTGCCCGGCTGGTCGGACAGCCGCCCGGCGGCACCGCTCGAAGCCGAGGTGGACGGCCGCGGCGAGCTGGGCGGCGCGTCGCCGACCGGCCCCCGTCCGTCACCCCTGACCAGCACCTCGGCCCCGGAGCCCACCCGCACGGCCGGCACCGCCCCGGCCACCGGCGCTCCCACCGCCCGGCCGACCCGCTCCGAACAGCCCGGCCAGGGCGACGAGCGGCGCACCGCGAAGCCCAGCCGTTCCCCGGGCAAGCCGAGCTAGCGGTGGCGCGGCACGTCGCCCGCCGTGACCCGCGGGCACACTGGATCCTGCTCCTGCTCGGGCTGGCGCTGCTGCTCGCGGCGCTCACCGTCGACGGCCTGGTGACCGGGCTGGCCGGCGGCTCCGGCGGGGCGCGAGCCGACACGTCCGCCGGGCCGGCGGTGCCGAAGGAGGTCGCCACCGGCGGGCCGGTGCTGCGGCTCGACCAGGATCGGCCGGTCAGCCGCGTCATGCCCGACCGGACGATCGCGCTGACCTTCGACGACGGGCCGGACCCGCGGTGGACGCCGCAGGTGCTCGACGCGCTGCGCCGGCACGGCGCGCGCGCCACCTTCTTCGTGGTCGGCGCCCGGGTCAACGAACACCCCGAGTTGGTCCGCCGGATCCTCGCCGAGGGCCACGAGCTGGGCTCGCACAGCTTCACCCACGCCGACCTCGGCGCCGCCGCCGGCTGGCGGCGGGACCTGGAACTCTCGCTCACCCGCAAGGCGGTCGCCGGGGCGGTCGGCCGCGAGGTCACCCTGCTCCGGCCGCCGTTCTCGTCGCACCCGTCGGCGCTGACCGGCCCCGAGTACGCCGCGCTGCGCGCCGCCGCCGGCACCGGCCACGTCGCCGTGCTCGCCGACCGGGACACCAAGGACTGGCAGCGGCCCGGCGTGCCGGCCATCGTCGAGGCCGCCACCCCGGAACGGGGGCGCGGCGCGGTGGTGCTGATGCACGACGGCGGCGGCGACCGGGCCCAGACGGTGGCCGCCCTCGACCGGCTGTTGCCCGCGTTGACCGAGCAGGGCTACCGGTTCACCACGGTCTCGGAGGGGATCGACGCACCGGCCTCCATGGTGCCGGCGGGCGGGGGCAGCCGGCTCGCCGGCCACGCCCTCCGGTGGACCCAGGCCGGCGCCGGCTGGCTGGCCGGGGCGATGGACCTGCTGCTCGGGCTCGCGCTGGTGCTGGGCGTGGCCCGGCTGGTCGTGCAGGTGATCTGCGCCCAGGTGCACGTGCGGCGGGTCCGCCGACCGGGGCGGGCACGGCCGGCGATCACCGCGCCGGTGTCGGTGATCGTGCCCGCGTACAACGAGGCCGCGAACATCGCCGCGACCGTCCGGTCGCTGGTCGCCAGCGACTACCCGGCGCTGGAGGTGATCGTCGTGGACGACGGGTCCAGCGACGACACCGCCGGGATCGTCGAGCGGCTCGGGCTGCGCGGGGTGCGGGTCATCCGGCAGGCCAACGCCGGCAAGCCGGCGGCGCTGAACACGGGCATCCGGGTCGCCCGCGCCGACCTGCTGGTGCTGGTCGACGGCGACACCGTCTTCCAGCCGGACACCGTGCGCCGGCTGGTGCAGGGCTTCGCCGACCCGACGGTGGGCGCGATCTCCGGCAACACCAAGGTCGCCAACCGGCGCCGGCTGCTCGGCCGCTGGCAGCACCTGGAGTACGTGATCGGCTTCAACCTCGACCGCCGGATGTACGACGTGCTGGAGTGCATGCCGACCATCCCCGGCGCGATCGGGGCGTTCCGGCGCGAGGTGCTGTTCGCCGTCGGCGGGGTGCCCGCGGACACGCTCGCCGAGGACACCGACCTCACCATGAAGGTGCTGCGGGCCGGCTGGCGGGTGGTCTACGAGGAGGCCGCCATCGCCTGGACCGAGGCGCCCTCCTCGCTGCGGCAGCTCTGGCGGCAGCGCTACCGCTGGTGCTACGGCACCATGCAGGCGATGTGGAAGCACCGGCACGCGCTGCGCGAGCGGGGCGCCGGCGGCAGGCTCGGCCGGCGCGGCCTGCCGTACCTGACCGTGTTCCAGATCGTGCTGCCGCTGGCCGCCCCGGCGGTGGACGTCTACGCCGTCTACGGCCTGATGTTCCTGCCCTGGTCGACGCTGGTGCTGGCCTGGGCGGGGCTGCTGCTGCTCCAGGCGGCCACCGCCGCGTACGCGCTGCGGCTGGACCGGGAACGCCCCGGCCCGCTGTGGAGCCTGCCGTTCCAGCAGTTGATCTACCGGCAGGTGATGTACCTGGTGGTGGTGCAGTCGGTGGTCACCGCGCTGATCGGCAACCGGCTGCGCTGGCAGCGGATGGCACGCACCGGCGAGGCGGCGGCCCTGATCCCCACTCCCCGCTGACCCGGCCGACCGGAACCGGCGGGCGGAGACGTCGTACCCGGCGTGCCGGTCGCCAGCGCCGTCAGCGCGGACCGAACAGGCCGGCGGACCAGGAGAGGGCCAGCCCGAGCACCGCCGAGCAGCAGCAGACCAGCAGGGCGGCGGCGACCACCGCGAGGATCACCCAGGTCGGCCCGCGCCGGGCCACGCCCGGCTCCGCCGCCGCGTCGCCCCGGTCGCCGTCTCCGTCCGGGGAGCCGGGCGGATCGTCCTCCGCCCGGCTCCCGTGCGTTCCGGTCACCCCGCCGTGGCTCAGGCGCGGCCGAGACGGTCGAGGATCCAGGCGTTGATGAACGCCTCCTCGCGCCACGCGTCGTAGCGACCGCTCGGCCCGCCGTGGCCGGCGCCCATCTCGGTCTTGAGCAGGTAGTCGCCCTGCGGGGCGACCGCCCGCAGCCGGGCGATCCACTTCGCCGGCTCGTGGTAGAGCACGCGGGTGTCGTTGAGGCTGGTCACCGCCAGGATCGCCGGGTAGTCCACCGCCCGCACGTTCTCGTACGGGGTGTAGGACTTCATGTACGCGTACACCTCCGGGTCGTCGAGCGGGTTGCCCCACTCCTCCCACTCGGTGACGGTCAGCGGCAGCGACGGGTCCAGGATCGAGGTCAGCGCGTCCACGAAGGGCACCTGCGCGACGATCCCGGCGAACGCGTCCGGGGCGAGGTTGGCCACCGCGCCCATCAGCAGCCCGCCGGCCGAGGCGCCCCGGGCGACGAGCCGGTCGCTCGCCGTCCAGCCGGCCTTGACCAGGTGCCGGGCGCAGGCGACGAAGTCGGTGAACGTGTTCTTCTTGGCCAGCAGCTTGCCCTGGTCGTACCAGCGGCGGCCCAGTTCGCCGCCGCCGCGGATGTGCGCCACGGCGAAGATGACGCCCCGGTCCAGCAGGGACAGCCGGGCGATGGAGAACCACGGGTCCATGCTCGCCTCGTACGAGCCGTAGCCGTAGATCACGCAGGGGGCGGAGCCGTCCTTCGGCGTGCCGGCCCGGCAGACCAGCGAGATCGGCACCCGCGTCCCGTCGTCGGCGAGCGCCCAGTCGCGGTGCTGCTCGTAGTCGGCCGGGTCGTACGCCCGACCGTCCGGTCCGGGCTTCACCGGCTTCTGCCGGCGCAGCACCATCTGCCGGGTGACCAGGTCGTAGTCGTAGACCGAGTCGGGGGTGACCAGCGAGGTGTAGCGCAGCCGGATCTGCCTGGTCTGGTATTCCGGGTTGCTGTCCAGGCCGACGCTGTAGAGCGGCTCCGGGAAGTCGATGTCGAAGGCGTCGCCGCCGCCGATCGGCAGCACCCGCAGCCCGGTCAGCCCGTTGCTGCGCAGCGAGACGACCAGGTGGTCGGCGAAGGCGTCCACCGCCTCCAGCCGGGTGCCGGGCGAGTGCTCGATCAGCGGCACCCAGTCGCCGGGCGTGTCCGCCGAGGTGTACGCCAGCGCGAAGTCCTCGGCGCCGTCGTTGTGCAGGATCAGGAAGCGGTGGCCGTGGTGCTCGACCGTGTATTCCACGCCCTGCCGCCGGGGGGCCACGGACGCGGGCACGCCGGTCGGGTTGCCGGCCGGGATCACCAGCACCTCGCTGGTGATCTTGCTGTGGATGTCGATGATGACGAACTTCTCGGAGCGGGTCAGCTCGACGCCGACCCAGAAACGCTCGTCGTCCTCCTGGTGGACCACCACGTCCTCGCTCGACGGGGTGCCCAGGGTGTGCCGCCAGACCCGGTTGGGCCGCCACGCCTCGTCCACGGTCACGTAGAACAGCACGGAGGCGTCGGCGGACCAGGCGGTGCCGTAGAAGGTGTCGGGCACCTCGTCGGGCAGCAACTCGCCGGTGGAGAGGTCCTTGACCCGCAGCGTGAACCGCTCGTCGCCCGAGAAGTCCGTCGAGTATGCGAGCCACCGCCCGTCGGGGCTGACGTCGAACGCGCCGAGCGCGAAGAAGTCGTGCCCCTCGGCGAGCAGGTTGCCGTCGAGCAGCACCTCCTCGCCCTCCAGCGGCGCGCCGTCCGCGCTGACCGGCGGGTCGGTCTCGCCGTCCCGGACGGCCCGGCGGCACTGCACGCCGTACTGCTGCCCCTCGATGGTGCGGGTGTAGTACCAGTAGCCGCCCTTGCGGCTGGGCACCGACAGGTCGGTCTCCTGGGTGCGCCGGCGGGTCTCCTCGAACAGGTCGGCGCGCAACCCGTCGAGATGCGCCGTCCGGGCCTCCGTGTACGCGTTCTCGGTGGTCAGGTAGGCGATCGTCGCCGGATCGTCCTTGGTGGCCAGCCACGCGTACTCGTCGGTGACGGTGTCGCCGTGGTGGGTGCGCTCGCTGGGCACCCGCTTCGCCGTGGGCACGGGGGTCTCGGTGGTCACGGCGTCACGTTACCGGCGCGGGTCGCCCTCCGGGTGGCCTCGTCGGTCGACCCGCCGCCACATCTTTCGAACATGTGTACGATGACCGGCATGGCGGCAGCAGCGAGTTCCACCGACCGACCCGGAGCCCTCGACATCACCCGGCGGTTGACGGAGATCTGCGGCCCGCCGTTCGCCCGCCTCGCGGGCCCGGCCGACGAGGTGGCCGGCCGCCCGGCCCGCTGGGTGGCCGTGCCCGGCGGCCCGCACGCCGCCGCCCAGGTGCTGCGGCTGGCGGCCCGGCACGACCTGACCGTCGTGCCGCGCGGCGCCGGCACGAAGATCGACTGGGGCGCCGCCCCCGACCGGGTCGACATCATGCTCGACACCGGCCGGCTCGCCGGGATCGGGCACCAGCCGACCGGCGCGCCCACCGCCGAGGTCGGCGCGGGCACCCCGCTGCGCGCGGTGCAGGCCACGCTCGAACGCACCGGGCACCGGCTCGCGGTCGACGCCCCCTCGCCCGGCGCGACCCTCGGCGGCGTGCTCGCCGCCGGCGAGGCGGGCCCGCTGCGGCACCGCCACGGCAGCCCGTGCGACCAGCTCCTCGGCGTGCGCTACCTCGACGCCGACGGCGAGCTGGTCAACGCCGGCGGCGGCGTCGACGGGCTGGAGCTGGCCCGGCTGCTCTGCGGCTCGCAGGGGGCACTCGGCGTGCTGGTCTCCGCGACCCTGCGGGTGCAGGCCGTGCCGGCCGGCCGGATCTGGGTCACCCGGCCGGTCTGGACCCCGCTCGAGGTGCACGACCTCGTCCGCACGGTGCTCGCCGCGCGCCTCGACCCGGCCGCGGTCGAGCTGGACCTGCCGGCCGGCGCGGGACCCCGGCCGCGCCAGGACGGCCGGGCCGAGTCGATGGCACGACACCCGTCCATGGCGGGGCGCGCCGCGCTCGGCCCGGCCGGCGCCGGCCGGCTCGCGGTGCTGCTGGAGGGCGGCCCGGCCGACGTCGCCGAGCGGGCCGACCGCCTGGTCACGCTCCTCGGCGGCAGGTCCGGGGTCAGCCACTCGGCGCCGGAGTGGTGGCGCCGCTACCCGTTCGGCCCGGGCGACACGGCGCTGCGGATCGAGGTGCCGATCGCCGACCTGCACGCCGCCGTCTACGCGCTGCGCGACGCCGCCGGCGCGCCCGTCCCGGTGCGCGGCTCCGCCGGCCTGGGCGTCGTGCACGCGGCCCTGCCCGGCGCCATGGCTCCCGACCGGGTGGCCTCGATCCTGGCCGCCGTCCGCGGGGTGCTCCTCGCCCGGCAGGGGCGGTGCGTGGTGCTCTCCGCGCCGCCGGCCGTCCGGCGGGCCGTCGACCTGTGGGGCGAGCTGGCCGGGCTGCCCCGGCTGCGCGCGGCCAAGGAGCACCTCGACCCCCACCACCGCCTCGCCCCGGGCCGCCTCCCCGGCGGCCTCTGACGAGGCCGCGTCGTCAGGCAGCGTCGTTGCGGAGCACCAGGATGGCGATGTCGTCGCGGGGCGCCTCGGCCGAGAAGCCGAGCGCGGTCGAACGGAGCCGGGCGGCCACCACGTCGGCCGAGTAGCCGGCGAGCGGGGCGGCCGCGTCGCGCAGCCGGTCGGTGCCGAACAGCTCCCGGCCGCGCCGCCGCTCCGTGACCCCGTCGGTGTAGAAGACCAGCGAGTCGCCCGGCTCGAGCGGGATCTCCGCCGTCGGCGAGGTGATCGCGTCGAGCAGCCCGAGCGCCGTGCCGCCGGCGCCGACGAAGGCGGCCCCGCCGCCGGAGCGCAGCAGCACCGGCCGGTCGTGGCCGGCGAGGTGCAACGACACGTCGAGCTGCGTGCCGTCGCCCGGCCCGACCGCCGCGAGGGCCAGCGTGCAGTACCGCCCGCCACCCCGCTCGACCAGCGTCTCGTTGACCCGGGCCAGGGCCTCCGGCAGCGGCTTGCCGTCGCCGACCAGCACCCGGATGACGTCGCGGACCAGACCGGTCACCGTGGCCGCCTGAACCCCCTTGCCCGAGACGTCGCCGACCACCACCAGCCAGCGCCCGTCCGGCAGCGGCACCACGTCGTAGAAGTCGCCGCCGACGTCGGCGTCGTCGCCGGTCGGGACGTACTCGGCGGCGAAGCCGATGCCCTCGACCACGGGCAGCACCGGCGGCAGCAGCGACTGCTGGAGGGTCTGCGCGACCCGGCGGCGCTCGGCGTGGATCCGGGCGTTCTCGATCGCCAGCGCCGCCCGCCGCGCCACGTCCTCCAGCACGGCGACCTCGTCCGGGTCGTGCCGGTGCCGCTGGTGCCGGCCGACGGCCAGGGTGCCGAGGCGCTGCCCCCGGGCGATCAGCGGCACCGCGAAGCCCTCCATCGGCGCGCCGAGCGGCATCTGCGTGCCGTTGCGGGACGCCTCCCGCAGCCGGGCCTGGACCGACTCCGGGCCGGTCTCCTGGAGCACCTTGTGCAGGTGGGGCAGCACCGACTCGTCGGCGTGGCTGGCCGCCGCGAGGCGCAGCCGGCCCCACTCGTCGGTGGTGTGCACCGCGCACCACTGCCCGAGCCGTGGCACCACGAGCTGCGGGATGAGCGCCATCGTCAGCTCGACGTCCAGGGACTGCGCGAGCAGCTCGCTGGCCTCCGCGAGGAAGGTCAGCCAGGCCTGGCGGCGGACGTCCGCCCGGCGCAGCCGGTCGTTCTCCAGGTGCAGCGAGAGCCGCTCGGCCATCAGCACCGCCAGCGGCCGGGCGTACGCCGACGGCGCCGCGTCCAGCTCCAGCTCCCCGCTGTACGGCCGGTGCACCGCCAGCGGCACCCGGAGCAGCTCGTTGCCGGGCCGGGGCTGGCGGCCGTACCGGGCCAGCACCTGGGCGCCCTGTCCGTCCCCCCGGTCCAGCCGGACCACCCCGCCGGCCGCGCCGACCATCTCGGCGACCCGGGTGAGCAGACCGGTCGCGAAGTCGGGCAGCGGGTCCTCGGCGTACGGGTCGGGGGTGGTCTGCATCAACTCGCTCATCGCCCCCGCGCTCGGCGCGGAGCTCTCCGCCGTCGCGGCGGCGCCACCCCCGGCGGCCGCGACCCTCGGCGCCGTCTCCCGCCCGGCGTGGGTCTCCCCGTCGCTGGCCGGGTCGGGCCGGTCCAGCCGGAACCAGACGCCCTTGCCCGTGGGCAGGTAGGTGGTGCCCCAGCGGTTGGCGAAGTGGTCGACCAGCAGCAGGCCCCGGCCGCGCTCGGAGATCTCGTCGATGTCCGTGGCGTCGTTGCGGACTCCGACGGTCAGCTCGTCCACCGGGCCGGCCGCGAAGTCGGAGACGGTGACGGTGAGCCCGTCCGGGTCGGCGACGACCTCGATGTCCAGTTCGGTGCGGGCGTGTTCCACCGCGTTGGTGGAGAGTTCCGTGGTCAGCAGCAGCGCCTCGTTGACCAGCTCGTCCAGGTGTGCCTCGATGAGCACCGAGCGCACCAGCGCCCGCGCCGCCGCGGGCGTACGCCGGTCGGCGGGGAGCCGGACGCGCCGGACGTGCTGGTCTCGGCCCCTGGTCTCCGCGGGCCCCGTCTCCGCTGACACCCTCGTATCCTCCACCGCCGTCCGCTCGGCTGCCAAGCCGGTGCCGGACGAGCGGCGCGGAGGGCGTCGGGTCGCGCGTGGCGGCCGGCGGCAGGACGGGCCGGAACCGGACGGTTGCCGCCTGTGGCGACCGGCCGTGCAGACGGGGCGGAACGGGACGGGCAGGATGATTGCCGCGCGTGGCGAGCGGTCGCGCAGACGTGGCGGCGGCGACGTCGCGGGCACAATGATGGGATGGCCTGCGTCGCAGGAGTCGGTGGCCCCGAGCTGAGCGAGGAATGATGACCACGGCGAAACAGTCGGCGACCGCGGATCCATCCGCGCCCGACCACGAGGCGCTCCTCGTCGAACTGACCGAGGCGCTGCGGCGGGTCGGCCGCGGCGACCTCAAGGTCCGGCTGCCCCGACGGGCGGGCCGGGCCGGCGAGGTCGCGGACGCCTTCAACGAGGTCGTCTCGCTCCAGGAGCGGCAGTACCTCGACCTGCGGCGGATCAGCCGGATCGTCGGCCGGGACGGCCGGCTCACCGAGCGCCTGGACGACGAGGGGCTGGACGGCTCCTGGGCGGAGGGCCAGCGGGCCGTCAACTCGTTGATCGACGACCTCGGCCGGCCCACCACGGAGATCGCCCGGGTCATCGTGGCGGTCGCCGAGGGCGACCTGTCCCAGCACATGGCGTTGGAGATCGACGGCCGGCCGCTGCGCGGGGAGTACCTGCGCATCGGGCGCACCGTGAACACGATGGTCGACCAGCTCTCGTCGTTCGCGGACGAGGTGACCCGGGTGGCCCGCGAGGTGGGCACCGAGGGCAAGCTGGGCGGCCAGGCCGACGTGCGCGGCGTCGCCGGCACGTGGAAGGACCTCACCGACTCGGTGAACACCATGGCGTCGAACCTGACCGGCCAGGTGCGGTCGATCTCCCAGGTGGCGACGGCGGTGGCCAAGGGCGACCTGTCGCAGAAGATCACGGTCGGGGCGCGCGGCGAGGTCGCCGAGCTGGCCGACACGATGAACTACCTGACCGACACGCTGCGGCTCTTCGCCGAGCAGGTGACCCGGGTGGCCCGCGAGGTGGGCACCGAGGGCAAGCTGGGCGGCCAGGCCGACGTGCCGAACGTGGCGGGCACCTGGAAGGACCTCACCGACAGCGTCAACTCGATGGCGTCGAACCTGACGTCGCAGGTGCGCAACATCGCCCAGGTCTCCACGGCGGTGGCGCGGGGCGACCTGTCGCAGAAGATCACCGTGGCGGCGCAGGGCGAGATCCTGGAGCTCAAGGACACCGTCAACACGATGGTGGACCAGCTCTCGTCGTTCGCCGACGAGGTGACCCGGGTCGCGCGGGAGGTGGGCATCGAGGGCAAGCTGGGCGGTCAGGCCCAGGTGCGCGGCGTCTCCGGCACCTGGCGCGACCTGACGGAGAACGTCAACCAGCTCGCCGGCAACCTGACCAGCCAGGTCCGCAACATCTCCCAGGTCTCCACCGCCGTCGCCAAGGGCGACCTCAGCCAGAAGATCACGGTCGACGCGCAGGGCGAGATCCTGGAGCTGAAGAACACGGTCAACACGATGGTGGACCAGCTCTCGTCGTTCGCCGACGAGGTGACCCGGGTGGCCCGCGAGGTGGGTACGGAGGGCAAGCTGGGCGGTCAGGCCCAGGTGAAGGGCGTCTCCGGTACGTGGCGGGACCTGACTGACAACGTGAACTCGATGGCGTCGAACCTGACGTCGCAGGTGCGCAACATCGCCTCGGTGACCACGGCGGTGGCGAAGGGCGACCTGTCCCAGAAGATCACCGTGGACGCCCGCGGCGAGATCCTGGCGCTCAAGTCGACGGTCAACACGATGGTGGACCAGCTGTCGTCGTTCGCCGACGAGGTCACCCGGGTGGCCCGCGAGGTGGGCACGGAGGGCAAGCTGGGCGGCCAGGCCCAGGTGCGCGGCGTCGCCGGCACCTGGCGCGACCTGACGGACAACGTGAACTCGATGGCGTCCAACCTGACCGCCCAGGTGCGCAACATCGCCCAGGTCTCCACCGCCGTCGCGAAGGGCGACCTGTCGCAGAAGATCACGGTCGACGCGCAGGGCGAGATCCTGGAGCTGAAGTCGACCGTGAACACGATGGTGGACCAGCTGTCGTCGTTCGCCGACGAGGTGACCCGGGTGGCCCGCGAGGTGGGTACGGAGGGCAAGCTGGGCGGTCAGGCCCAGGTGAAGGGCGTCTCCGGTACGTGGCGGGACCTGACGGACAACGTGAACTCGATGGCGTCGAACCTGACGTCGCAGGTGCGCAACATCGCCTCGGTGACCACGGCCGTCGCCAACGGCGACCTGTCGCAGAAGATCACGGTCGACGCGCAGGGCGAGATCCTGGAGCTGAAGAACACCGTCAACACGATGGTGGACCAGCTCTCGTCGTTCGCCGACGAGGTCACCCGCGTCGCCCGCGAGGTGGGCATCGAGGGCAAGCTGGGCGGCCAGGCGCAGGTGAAGGGCGTCTCCGGCACCTGGCGGGACCTCACCGAGAACGTCAACCAGCTCGCCTCGACCCTCACCACCCAGCTGCGCGCCATCGCGCAGGTCTCCACCTCGGTGACCCGGGGCGACCTGACCCAGCGGATCGCGGTCAAGGCGCAGGGCGAGGTCGCCGAGCTGAAGGACAACATCAACCAGATGATCGTCACCCTCCGGGAGACGACCAAGAAGAACGCCGAACAGGGCTGGCTCGACTCGAACCTGGCCCGCATCGGCGGACTGCTCCAGGGCCAACGCGACCTCGGCGAGGTCTGCCGCATGATCATGATGGAGGTGACCCCGCTGGTCGACGCGCAGCTCGGCGCGTTCTTCCTGGCGGACACCTCCGAGGGCGTGATGCGGCTGCGGCTGACCGCCTCGTACGGCTACGTCGCCCGGGGGCACGACGTCACCTTCGGGCCCGGCGAGGGGCTGGTCGGCCAGACCGCCCTCTCCCGCCGGACGATCCGGATGGGCGGGACGCCGGACGGCAGGCTGATGCTCCGCTCCGGGCTCGCCGAGACCCCGCCGGCCGACCTGGTCGTGCTGCCCGTGCTCTTCGAGGGCGAGCTGCTCGGGGTGATCGAGTTCGCCAGCGTGACGCCCTTCTCCGAGCTGCACCTGTCCTTCCTGGAGCGGCTGGTGCTCACCACCGGCATCGCCGTCAACACCATCCAGGCCAACCGGCGTACGGAGGAACTGCTCGCGCAGTCCCAGCGGCTCGCCCACGAGTTGCAGGAGCAGTCGGCCGAACTCCAGCGCACCAACGCCGAGCTGGAGGACAAGGCGCAGCTGCTCTCCGAGCAGAAGGGCAACATCGAGACCAAGAACCGCGAGATCGAGCTGGCCCGGCTCGGCCTGGAGGAGAAGGCCCAGCAGCTCACCCGGGCGTCGGCGTACAAGTCGGAGTTCCTGGCCAACATGAGCCACGAGCTGCGTACGCCGCTGAACTCCCTGCTGCTGCTGGCCCGGCTGCTGGTCGAGAACTCCGAGCAGAACCTCACCCCGAAGCAGATCGAGTTCGCCCGGACCATCCACGGCGCCGGCTCCGACCTGCTGTCGCTGATCGACGACATCCTGGACCTGTCCAAGATCGAGGCGGGGCGGATGGACGTCGAGCCCACCGAGGTGCGGTTCGACGAGATCCGCAGCTACGTGGAGCAGGCGTTCGCGCCGCAGGCCGACGAGAAGGGCCTGGACTTCCAGGTGCGGATCAGCAAGGACCTGCCGCCGGCCCTGGTCACCGACGCCCAGCGGCTCCAGCAGATCCTGCGCAACCTGCTCTCCAACGCGGTCAAGTTCACCGACAACGGCGCGGTGACGCTGCGGATCGCGCCGGCGCCCGAGAACACGGCCTTCGACGTGCCGGCGTTGACCAACGCGCGGCAGGTCATCGCGTTCACGGTGGTCGACACCGGGATCGGCATCTCCGACGACAAGCTGTCGTTGATCTTCGAGGCGTTCCAGCAGGCCGACGGCACCACCAGCCGCCGCTACGGCGGTACGGGGCTGGGCCTGTCGATCAGCCGGGACCTGGCCCGGCTGTTGGGCGGCAGCATCGTCGTGTCGTCGGCGCCCGGGCAGGGCTCGACGTTCACCCTCTTCGTGCCGGACGTGCTCGCGCCGGACGCGGTGGTGGCTCCGCTGCCGCCGTCGCCGGCCCGGGCGGGGCTGCCGTCGTCGCTGCTGATGCCGCCGCCGGAGCTGCCCGAGCCGGCCTCCACGCCGGCCACCCGGCGACTCGAGGGGGCCACCGTGCTGATCGTCGACGACGACGTCCGGAACGTCTTCGCGCTGACCAGCGCGTTGGAACTGCACGGGCTCACCGTGTTGTACTCGGACAACGGGGCGGACGGCGTCCGCCTCCTGGCCGAGCATCCGGAAGTGGACATCGTCCTGATGGATGCGATGATGCCCGATCAGGACGGTTACGAGACGACCCGGCAGATCCGGCGCAACCACCGGTTCGCCGACCTCCCGATCGTCTTCCTGACCGCGAAGGCCATGCCCGGCGACCGCGAGTCGGCGCTGGCGGCCGGGGGAACCGACTACATCACCAAGCCCGTCGACCTGGACGAGTTGATCGAACTCATGTCGTCCTGGATCAGCGGCAGCCGAGCCGAGGAGAGTTCGTGACCCAGATGGCCAAAGCGCTCCTGGTGGACGACCGCCGGGAGAACCTGATGGCGCTGGAGGCGATCCTCCAGGGGCTGCCGGTCCAGTCCGTCGCAGTGGAGAGCGGCGAGGCGGCGCTGAAGCAGCTGCTGGTCGACGACTTCGCGGTGATCCTGCTCGACGCCCAGATGCCGGACATGGACGGCTTCGAGACGGCGAGCCACATCAAGCGGCGTGAGCGTACGCGGCACGTGCCGATCATCTTCCTCACCGCCGCGGACCGGGACGCCCAGCTCGCGCTGCGCGGCTACGCGGTCGGCGCGGTCGACTACCTCACGAAGCCGTTCGACCCGTGGGTGTTGCGGGCCAAGGTGTCGGTCTTCGTGGAGCTGTGGGTGAAGACCCGGCAGCTCGCGGCCCAGTCGGATCTGGTGCGGGAGCGCGACGCGCAGTGGCGGGTGCTCACCGACGCGGTCGACGAGGCCACCGCGATGCTGCGGACGGACGACCCGGACGCCCGCGACCGCGCCGTCGACCTTCTCGAACAGGCCCGCTGGGGCAACACCCCCTGACCCACTCCGGCCCCTGACCCCGCGTCGATCCTGCATTTCTCGCCCGCGACAAAGAGCGCAAAGGTGAACAAATCAGGGACCGAAAGTGCAAGATCGCGAGGGCCGGCCGGGGGAGCGGGTCAGGCCGTGGTCTGGTCGTTGCGGATCATCAGGGCGCTGCGGAGGCCGGTGATGTCCAGGACGCGGAGCAGGAAGTCGCCGACGTTCGTCAGGATTAGGAGGCTCTGCGCGTGGCTGGCCTTCCGACTGAGCACGACGAGGGTGCCCAGTCCCTGCGAGTCGCAGAAGGTGACGCCGCCGAGGTCGAGCACGATCCGCGGCGGCGGATCGGCGAGCACCTCGTTGACGACGGTCGACAGCTGGGTGGCCGTGAGCATGTCGATCTCACCGGCCAGGCGCAGCACAGCTTCGTCGCCCGTCCGGTGTAGCGTGATGGACAGTTCGGCACGATCCACCGGGTCAGCCTAGCGCGATCCCGGCGACCCGGCCTGTCGAGCCGGGGTGCCGCACCCATCGAGCGGGAGCACCGCCGACCCTGAGCCCCGGAAGGGCGCGGCGAGACCGCACGGGAGGCCGGGGCGGGTGAGCCTGGTAACCCCGGTCCGGGGTGCCTGCCGATTCGCCGCCCGGCGCTGACACAATGGCGGCATCGTGACCGATATGTTTCCCGCCGGATCCGGCCGTTACCCGGCCGACGCGCCGGCCTCCGAGGCCCTGTTCGACCGCGCCAAGGCAATCGTGCCCGGCGGGGTGAACTCCCCCGTGCGCGCCTTCCGTGCCGTCGGCGGCACACCGCGCTTCATGGTCCGGGGGGAGGGGCCCTGGCTCTACGACGCCGACGACCGGCGCTACGTCGACCTGGTCTCCTCCTGGGGCCCGCTGATCCTCGGCCACGCGCACCCCGAGGTGGTGGACGCGATCCGGGTCGCCGCCACCCGGGGCACCAGCTTCGGCACCCCCACCCCGGGTGAGGTCGAGCTGGCCGCCGAGATCGTCGACCGCACCCCGGTCGAGCAGGTCCGGCTGGTCAACTCCGGCACCGAGGCCACCATGTCGGCGATCCGGCTGGCCCGGGGCTTCACCGGCCGCCCCCGGATCGTCAAGTTCTCCGGCTGCTACCACGGGCACTCCGACGCGCTGCTGGCCGCCGCCGGTTCGGGCGTGGCCACCCTCGGCCTGCCCGACTCGCCCGGCGTGACCGGCGCGGCGGCGGGCGACACGATCGTGCTGCCGTACAACGACGTCGCCGCCGTGGAGCAGGCGTTCGCCGCCGAGGGCCAGCACATCGCCGCGATCATCACCGAGGCCGCCGCCGGCAACATGGGCGTGGTCGCCCCGCGCGACGGCTTCAACCAGCAGATCGCCCGGATCGCACACGCGCACGGCGCGCTGCTCATCGTCGACGAGGTGATGACCGGGTTCCGGGTCTCCCGCGCCGGCTGGCACGGCCTCGACGCCTCCGACGCCGACCTGTGGACGTACGGCAAGGTCATGGGGGGTGGGCTGCCGGCCGCGGCGTTCGGTGGGCGCGCGGAGATCATGGAGCGACTGGCCCCCGCCGGGCCCGTCTACCAGGCCGGCACGCTCTCCGGTAACCCCCTCGCCTGCGCCGCCGGCCTGGCCACCCTGCGGCTGGCCGACGACGCGCTCTACCGCCGGCTCGACGAGACGGCCGCCGTCGTGAGCAAGCTCGCCGCCGACGCGCTCGCCGCCGCCGGGGTGCCGCACCGGCTGTCGTACGCGGGCAACATGTTCTCGATCTTCTTCACCGACGCCGACGTGGTGGACTACGACAGCGCCCGCACCCAGCAGGTGCCGGCCTTCAAGGCGTTCTTCCACGCGATGCTCGCCGGCGGCGTCTACCTGCCGCCGAGCGCGTTCGAGGCGTGGTTCGTGTCGGCGGCGCTGGACGACGCCGCTCTGGAGCAGATCGCCGCCGCCCTGCCGGTGGCGGCCAACGCGGCGGCAGCGGCAGGTCACGGGGGGTAGCGGTGAGCGCGAGGAGTGAGCCGGGTTTGCGAGCCCCGCAGTCGCGAACGAAGGGGGCGCAGCGGTGAGCAAGACGGTGGTCCACGTGCTGCGGCACGGCGAGGTGCACAACCCGGACGGCATCCTCTACGGCCGGCTGCCCGGCTTCCGGCTCTCCGAGCTCGGCGTGCAGATGGCCAAGGCCGCCGCGCAGGGGCTTGCCGAGCGGGAGGTCGTGCACGTGGTGGCCAGCCCGCTGGAGCGCGCCCAGCAGACGGCGGAGCCGATCGCCGCGCAGTTCGGGCTGCCGGTCGGCGTGGACGAGCGGCTCATCGAGAGCGCCAACTGGTTCGAGGGCAAGAAGGTCTCGCCCGGCGACGGCTCGTTCCGCGACCCGCGCAACTGGTGGGTGCTGCGGGACCCGGTCACCCCGTCCTGGGGCGAGGCCTACCGCGCGATCGCGGAGCGGATGTTCGCCGCCCTGCACGCCGCCCGGGTGGCCGCCGAGGGGCGCGAGGCGGTGCTCGTCTCGCACCAGCTCCCCATCTGGACGCTGCGCCGCCACGTCGAGCGCAAGCGGCTCTGGCACGACCCGCGCCGGCGTCAGTGCGGGCTGGCCAGCCTCACCTCCTTCCACTTCGACGGCGCCAAGGTGGTCGGCATCGGTTACTCCGAGCCGGCCGCGCACCTGATCGCGATGTCGGCGACCGCCCGGACAGCCAAGGGGGCCTGATGAACGCCCGGAGGTGGACCGCGGGTCTGCTCGCCGCCGTCACGACGGTGGCACTGGTCGGCTGCTCCTCGCAGAGCCGGGAGGACGCCTGCGGCACCAACTCCGAGGGCGTCATCGAGTGTGCGCCCGACGAGCGCTCCGCGGCCCCGAAGATCTCCGGCGAGCTGCTCACCGGCGGCAGCCACGACGTGGCGAAGGACCGCGGCCAGGTCGTCGTGGTCAACTTCTGGGGCTCGTGGTGCAACCCGTGCCGCGCCGAGGCGGACGACCTGGAGACGACCTACCAGGCCACCAAGGGCTCCGGGGTCACCTTCCTGGGCGTCAACATCCAGGACAGCCGGGACAAGGCCATCGCCTTCGAGGAGCGGTTCGGGGTGACCTACCCGAGCCTGTTCGATCCGCCCAGCCGGGTCGCGCTCGCCCTGGACATCCCGCCGAACACCATCCCGGCCACCATCGTGCTCGACCGGGACGGCCGGATCGCCGCCGTCATCCGCGCGGCGGTGAGGCAGGAGGGCCTCCAGCCCATCGTCGAGCGGATCGCGGCCGAGCAGCCCGCCCCCAACGGTTCCCGCTGATGGGCGAGACGTTCAAGGAACTCGCCCAGTCCGGTCCGCTGCTGCTCGCCATCGGCGCGGCCGCGCTCGCCGGCCTGGTCAGCTTCCTCTCCCCGTGCGTGCTCCCGCTGGTGCCGGGCTACCTGTCGTACGTCACCGGCCTCGCCGGGGCGGACCTGGAGGGCCGGCGGCCCGCGCCGTCGCCCACGGAGCCCGCGGGTGGTGGCGGGGTGGCGGTGCGGGAGCGCACCGCGCAGGCCGCCGCCGCCGTGAAGGGCCGGGTGCTGGCCGGCACGCTGCTGTTCATCGCCGGCTTCACCGTCGTCTTCACCGCCACCGCGATCCTCTTCGCCGGCGTCGGCCGGGTCTTCTTCGAGTACGAGCGCACGCTGGAGATCGTCATCGGCGCGCTGATCGTCGTGCTCGGCCTGGGCTACGTCGGGGTGGTCCCCGGGCTGCAACGGGAGTTCCGGATCCACCGGCTGCCCGCCGCCGGGCTGCTCGGCGCCCCGGTGTTCGGCGCGGTCTTCGCGCTCAGCTGGGTGCCCTGCGTCGGCCCGACGCTCGGCGCGGTGCTCGGCATGGCCGCCGTCGAGGGGCAGACCGACCGGGCCGTGGTACTCGCCGTGGCGTACTGCCTCGGGCTGGGGATACCGTTCGTCGTCTTCGGGCTGGGCTTCCAGCGACTGCTCGGGGTCTTCCGCGCCGTCCGGCGCAACAGCCGCTGGATCACCCGGGTCGGCGGGGCCCTGCTGATCCTGATCGGCCTCGCGCTGATCACCGGCGGGTGGACGAACTTCGTGATCTGGCTGCAGACCACCGTCGGGGTGGGCGAGGTGAGCATCTGATGACCGTCGTGGACGAGCGGCCGGCGACGCCGGCCGAGGCGCCCCGGCGTCGGCCCAACCGGCTGCTGGCCCTGCTGCGCAACTCGTGGCGGCAGCTCACCAGCATGCGTACGGCGCTGGTGCTGCTGTTCCTGCTCGCGGTCGCCGCCATCCCCGGCTCGGTGCTGCCGCAGCGCGGGGTCAATCCGGAGGACGTGCGGGACTACTTCACCGAGCACCCCGACCTGGCCCGAGTGCTGGACCGGATCGGCGCCTTCGAGGCGTTCGGCTCGGTCTGGTTCTCGGCGATCTACCTGCTGCTGTTCACCTCGCTGATCGGCTGCATCACCCCCCGGCTGCGCGACCACGTGCGAGCGCTGCGGTCGAAGCCGCCGGCCGCCCCGAAGCGGCTGGACCGGCTGCCGCAGCACGCGGTGCTGCCCGCCCCCGAGGGCGGTGCGGCGGCGATCGCCGAGGCGCTGCGCCGACGGCGCTGGCGCGTGGCGGTCCGCGGCGACGAGGTCTCCGCCGAGAAGGGCTACCTCAAGGAGACCGGCAACCTGCTCTTCCACACCTCGATGGTGGTCGTGCTGGTCGGCGTCGCGCTCGGCTCCTGGTACGGCTGGAACGGCAACAAGCTGCTGGTCGCCGGCAAGGACAACGCGTTCTGCAACACCCAGCAGCAGTACGCCGAGAGCAAGCTCGGCCCCCGGGTCGGCAGCGAGGACCTGCCGGACTTCTGCATCCAGCTCGACGACTTCGAGGCCCGGTTCCTGGAGTCCGGCCAGCCGGAGTTCTACTCGGCCAGGGTGACCGTGGACGAGGCCGGCGGTGCGCCGCGGCCTGCGGAGTTCTCGGTCAACTCCCCGCTGCGCCTCGACGGCGCGAACGTCTACCTGCTCGGCCACGGCTACGCCCCGGTAATTCGCTACACCGACCGGTTCGGCCGCAGCCAGACCAGCGCCGTGCCGTTCCTGACCACCGGTGACATCGGGCTGACCAGCGAGGGGCTGGCGGCCTTCCCGGACGCCAACGTCGACCCCGACACCGGCAGCCGGGACCCGGACCTCCAGATGGCCTTCTCGGGCCTCTACCTGCCGACCGCGCCGGATTCGGCGCCGTTCGCCCGCTCCGAGTACCCGACCGAGCGCAACCCGGCGCTGAACCTCGTCGCCTACCGGGGCAACCTGGGGCTGGACGCGGGCATCCCCGGCTCGATCTACGAGTTGGACCAGCGGCAGGTGCGGGCCGGCAAGGTGAAGGAGGTCGGCACGAAGCTGCTCCGCAAGGGCGAAACCTGGACGCTGGACGACGGCAGCAAGGTCGAGTTCCTGGACAGCCTGCCGTACATCACCCTGTCGGTCCGGTACGACCCGGGCTCCACGCTGCTGCTGGTCAGCTCCGGGGTGCTGCTGGTCGGGCTGTTGGGCTCGTTGTTCGGCCGGCGCCGTCGGGTCTTCTTCCGGGTGCTGCCGACCGACCCCGCGGGTGGATCTCCGACGGGCGGTAGTAGTTTGGTCGAGGCCGGTGGCCTGCCGCGCACCGACCATCCAGGGTTCGCCGACGAGTTCGCGCAGCTCGTCGCCGCGGTCAGCGGTGACGGGGGGCCGGACGGGCGGGCCGGTGTCGATCGCGCCGGCGACGAGCGGGCCGGATCGCGAGAAGGAGCCGAGTGATGTCCGCACTCTCCGACCAGTTGGTGTCGTTCGCGATCCTGGCGTACCTGGTCGCGATGATCAGCCACGCCGTCGAGTACGCGCTCGGCAACGCCCGCGCCCACGTCGCGGCACCCGCCCGCGAACTGGTCGGGGCCGGCGTCGGCGCGGCCGGGGGCGTCACCCTGGAGGCAGGCGTCGACGCCGACCGGGCGGCGGCCGAGCGTACCGCCCGGCGGGCCCGGCTGGGCGGCGTGATCGCCGTCGTCGCCACCGCGATCGCGACGCTGCTGCACCTCGGGGCGCTGGTCACCCACGGCATCGCCGCCGACCGGATGCCCTGGGGCAACATGTACGAGTTCGTGCTCACGGTCTCGTGGATCGGTGCCGCCGCCTGGCTGGTGGTGCTCTGGAAGCTGCCGGCGCTGCGCCGCCTGGGGCTGTTCCTGTCGCTGGTGATGGTGCTGCTGCTGGCGACCGCCGAACTGGTGCTCTACGTGCCGATCGTGCCGTTGGTGCCGGCGCTCAACTCGTACTGGTTCGTCATCCACGTCTCGACCGTCGTCTTCGCCTCCGGCATCTTCCTGCTCGGCGCGGTGCCGGCGGTGACGTTCCTGATGCGGTTCGGCTACGAGCAGGGCAAGCGGAGCTTCCCGTACACGCTGGCGAAGCGGATTCCGTCGGCGGCCAGCCTGGAGCGCCTGACCTTCGTGCTGCACGCCTTCGCGTTCCCGGTCTTCACCTTCGGGGTGATCGGCGGGGCGATCTGGGCCGAGGCGGCCTGGGGCCGGCCGTGGGGCTGGGACCCGAAGGAGACCTGGTCGTTCATCTCCTGGGTGATCTACGCCGGCTACCTGCACGCCCGGGCCACGCCGAGCGTGAAGCGCAACGTGGTGGCATGGCTCGCCGTCGCCGGCTTCCTCACCATGCTGATGAACCTGTTCGGGGTGAACATCTTCTTCGAGGGCCTGCACTCGTACGGCGGCCTCGACTGATCACCGCCCGGCAGCGAAATGTAGAACTACAAGTGGGGTCGTGCGCTGGGCCGGCCTGACCTGGACCGACTGGAACGGGGCCGCGAACTGACGGTCTCTCGGCGGTAATCGGGGCGTTCAAGGTAGCCGAGCGCGACGTCAGCGTTCGACAGCGACCCGGTCCAGTCATTCGCCCACCAGCGCCTCGAACAGCCGGGCTGCTCGATCTAAAGGTTGTGGCCGGCGACGTCGAGCACCGCTGACGTCGCCCGCGGATAGTGCGGCAGCAGCGCGAACTGGTCGAGGTAGCCGGCGGCGTGGTCCTGCCGCCCGGCACCGACGGAATCGTCCCCATCAGGCGGCCGGCGTGGCGGAACGCGAACAGGGCAGTCGACATCACCCGGCCCGGCTGGGGCGGCCGGGGCGCCGGTGTGGGAGAGGGGTACGCCGCAAGCTCGGCCACCTGCCCGCCGAGGACGAGGAAGGCCGGCCACGGGACGCCCGTGGCCGGCTTTCTCGTCCGGCCCAGTTGGGCCGAGGGGTGGCGCGGGCCCCGGGTCAGCCGAGGGTGACCGGGGCGGCGTCGTTGGCCGGATTGTCGTCCGGACGCGGGTAGCTGTAGTGCAGCCGGACCTCGCCGGGGGCGCCCGGAGGTCCGTCGATCCGTAGGTCGAACGGAACCGTGAAGCTCTCCCCGGCTGGGAACACTGCCCCCAGCCAGCAGACCCAGGCCGTCGGAGCGCCGCCCTCATCGTGGTTGGTCGGCCCGCAGCCGGGCGGGTTGGCCAGCACGGTCACTCCGGCCGGTGGGGTGAAGAGCAACGCGCCGGCGTCGCCGCCGGAGTTGGTGCCGTCCGGCACACCCGGACCGTCGTTGCGGATCCCCACGGTCACCCGGACGGTGTCGCCGACGGCACCGGTGACGGCAGCGCCCTCGGCGACGATGTCGAAGGCACCGTGGATGTCGCGCAGGTAGGTCCCGCCGTAAGCGGTGCCGGCGGTGATTAGATCGAGTGGCTCGCCGACCGGCCGCAGTCGGAGCGCGCGGTCGGCCTCCCGACGGGTCAGCCGCACGTTGTCGGGCAGTGGTCCTGCGGCGGCCAGTGGCTCCACGAACTGGGTGATGCGCTTGTCGCCGAGGGCGGCCGGACCGACCGTGGTGGTGAAGCCGTGCCGCAGTTCGTGCCGGACCCCCGGCGTGAAGGTGCCCCGCACGGTGCAGACCACCACCGTGGCGAGCACGGGGTCGGTGCCGTACCGGCAGTTCCGATAGCTGGCGGGATGCAGACCCACCGGAAAGCGGAGGGTCACCCTGAGGTCCTCGGCCGGCTGGTCACCGGCGTTGACCACGGTCACCGGGACGTCACGGACGTCGCCGACCTCGGTGCCCGACACGTACTCGTTGACCAGATCGAGCAGGTCGGGACCGGACCGCACGCTGACGGTCGCCTGTTGGGTGTACGGCTCCAGCCCCTCGGCCCGCACCGTGTAGTCCAGCGTGCCGGTCGCGCCGTCGACGGCATCGGGCGCGGCGCGGAACGCCACCGGCACCGTGCCGTCGACAGTGCCGAACTCGTCTGGGGTCGCCCCCGGCGGCATCGGGCAGGTCACCGAGGTGCCCTCGGCGACGCACCAGTCGGGGAAGCTGGCCGCGGCGACGCCAGCGAGACCGGTCAGGTCGACGGTGACCCGGGGGTCGGTCGCGCCGGTGCTGGTCAGGGTCAGCGGCGCCGTCCGGCCGGGCGCACCGGCCGCGCCGACGGTGACGTCGCCGAGCCAGCCGCTGACCCAGCCGGGGTCGTTTCGCGCCGCAGCCGGAGCGGCCGCCGCGCCGGCTCCCGCCGTGACCACGGCCAGCACGGTCAGGGCGCGCAGAACGCTGCCGCGCGAGACGCGCACAGAATTCATCGATCTCCTTCATGGGGTGAGCCGGTCCAGAGCCGCGGTGGGACATCACCGCCGACTCGATCGGCGAACCATGATCCTAGTGCCGCGTCAGGCAACGTTCGCCCTGTTGACTACCTGACGTAGGCGCTTGTCGGTGGCGTTCTTGTTCCGCCAGATGATGTAGCGGCGGAT